>NZ_MKTO01000042.1:0-202357 GCF_001897665.1 Legionella sp. 39-23
TTTTATTAAGTGAACCTTATTCAATATGAGTAAATATTACATTTGAGACTTTTAGCAAAAAAAGCCAAGACAAATGGTTGTCGATTCCGTTTCAAGTGGATGAAGAATCAAAACAACAAGGATGAATTTTCAGTAGAGCATCAATTTTAACCGCTTGTGCCATTTATCATTAAGTCGCCTCCTATAATCATTGTGGCTATAGGCTAAACAGCAGCTATGATTTTAGTCATGCACGTTTGCCAAAAACTCAGTGAACACCATGGATAAGTTACTTGTTCATTGAAATTACAGTGATGGTTTTCATGATGGACATTTTGAAGAGAGGAGTTAACTCAGCAAACGCTGGGCTTAACGGTCCAGCCTGCACTTACAAGGATGAGTGGCCATGAACGCTTACCTATTAAAGTAAACTTTCTTGCTCATAAAAAAAATCCCCGTTTGCACGGGGATGATTGGATTTGTCCTGGAATTAACTATTAATCCGCTTTTTTACCGGTTAACTTTTCTTTGATACGTGCTGCACGACCAGCTAGATTACGGAGGTAATAAAGTTTAGCGCGACGTACATCACCACGTCTTTTTACGGTAATGCTATCAACAATTGGACTGTAAGTTTGGAATACACGCTCAACCCCAACACCGTGAGAAATTTTACGAACAGTGAATGCAGAGTTCAAACCACGATTACGTTTTGCTATAACAACACCTTCAAAAGCCTGTAAACGCTCACGGGTACCTTCAATTACTTTCACTTGAACCAAAACAGTATCACCTGGGTTGAAATCTGGGATTTCTTTGCCTTGCATTTGCTCAGCATTCAGTTGATCAATAATATTAGTCATGGACTACTCCTCAAATTGGTTCATCCTTTAGGAATCACCGTGTTCATACATAAACTCAGCAAGCAATTGCTTGTCTGTTTCACTTAACTGTATTTTTTCAAGTAAATCTGGACGTTTAAGCCAGGTTTTACCCAGAGATTGCTTTCTTCGCCACAGTTCTATATCTCTGTGATTACCACCTAATAAAACGGGTGGTACCTCTAACCCGTCAACGGTTGCTGGTCGAGTATAATGAGGGCAATCCAGTAAACCATTCATAAATGAATCTTGTTCCGCTGAACCAAGATGCCCTAGACTCCCTGGTATTAAACGAACAATTGCATCGATAAATACCGTAGCAGCCAGCTCACCACCACTTAAAACAAAATCTCCAAGAGACCATTCTTCATCAACATAGTGTTGAAGGATACGCTCATCAATTCCTTCATATCGCCCGGCAATAAAAAGCAGGGGTTGTTTGTCATGTGCCACTTTATTTAAGTCATTTTGCCGAATTACCTTACCTTGAGGACTCAGGTAAATCGTTTTGCAATGACTTGGCATTTGACTTCGTGCCTGCATTATTGCCCCTTTTAAGGGCTCATACATCATCACCATTCCCGGGCCGCCACCATAAGGCTTATCATCGACTTGCCTGTAAGGCCTGGAGGACCAATCTCTTGGATTCCAGTGATCAATTTTGACCAACTCTTGCTCAATTGCTCTGCCCGTAATGCCATACTTCAAGGCATTAAGTATTTCTGGTATTAAGCTGATTACTCCGAGATGAAGTACCACTTAAAAATCCATATCCCAATCAACAGTAATTATCTGCTGTTTCGAATCTATATCTAATATAAATTGGCCAAGTAAATAAGGTATTAAATGTCTTTTATTACCTTCTACAACCAACACATCATTTGCACCCGTAGGAATTATTTCAGTGACATTTCCAAAAGGCTCGCCTTGTTGGTTAATCACTTTCATACCTATAAGCTGATGCCAATAATATTCACCAGGTTCTAGTGTTGCTAATTGCCCCCGTTGAATCGCAATTTCTATATTAGTTAGGTAAGCTACTGATTCGCGTTCAGGATAACCTTCAATTTGGACAATGATGGATTTATTTTGTACTTCAGCACGCAATAACTTCATTGGCTGCCATTTATTGTTGATAAAGGCATGCCAATTTGCATACTTTAGGACATTATCACGAGGTTCTGTAAAGGAGTGAACCGTAACAAAACCTTTAACACCATGTGGCCGCCCAAAACGGGCAATGACTATCCAGTTTTCCTGATTATTCACGTTATTAAGCAGCTTCGCCTTTTTTATTAAACTCTTTGACTAAAGCGCTTACGCGATCAGACAACTGTGCGCCTACTTTTTGCCAGTGGCTTAATTTTTCTGCATCAATGTGCAGACGTACTTCTTGCCCACGAGCTATAGGGTTAAAATAACCAATGCGCTCAATATAGCTACCGTCACGGCGCTTGCGGCTGTCAGTAACGACCATATGATAAAACGGACGCTTTTTAGCGCCACCTCTTGATAAACGTATAACGACCATTGTTTTCCTCTACTTTAAGAGTGGTTACGTAAAAATGCCGTGTATTGTACGAAAATTAATTCAGCATGTGAAGTAATTCTTGTGAATTATTTAAAATCATCGGGTAATATGCCTTTTAAACCAGCCATTCCACCGAGTCCACGCATCATTTTTTGCATTCCACCGGGTTTGGTAAATTTTTTCATCATTTTTTGCATTTGTTCAAATTGTTTTAATAACTTATTCACATCCTGTATTTGTGTCCCTGAGCCCAAAGCAATGCGCTTTTTACGTGAACCCACAATAAGCTTGGGGATACGACGTTCTTTGGGGGTCATGGAATTAATAATGGCAATGGTTTGGGCCATGGCTTTATCACCGACTTGTTGCATTGCCTGTTGAGGCATCATTTGACTGACACCAGGAAGCTTGCTCATCATCCCGGCAACACCACCCATATTGTTCATTTGTAGGAGCTGTTGTTTAAAGTCTTCTAGATCAAAGCTTTTACCCTTTTTCAGTTTCTTAGCGAGCTTTTCACTCGCTTGTTTGTCTGCTTTACGCTCAACTTCTTCAATCAGCGTGAGAATATCTCCCATGCCAAGAATTCTTGAGGCAATTCGCTCAGGATGAAACGGCTCCAAAGCTTCTACTTTTTCACCACTACCAATAAATTTAATAGGTTGTCCAGTAATTTGCTTTACAGAAAGCGCGGCTCCACCTCGTGCGTCACCATCCGTTTTGGTTAAAATGACCCCGGTTAATGGTAGGGCTTCATGAAAAGCTTTTGCTGTATTTGCCGCATCTTGCCCTGTCATGCTGTCGACAACAAACAGCGTTTCAATAGGCGTAATCTCTTTGTGCAAGCCTTTAATTTCATCCATCATATCGGCATCAATATGCAATCGGCCTGCCGTATCAATCAGCAAAACATCCATATATTGTTTCTTGGCTGTATCCAACGCTTTTTTGGCAATGGCAAGCGGCTGTTCATTGGCTTCGGATGGGAAAAAGGCAACCCCTATTTGCTCCGCTAATACTTTAAGTTGTTGGATTGCCGCAGGTCGATAAACGTCGACGCTGGCTACCATTACTTTTTTATTCTCAGACTCTTTCAAGTAACGGGCTAATTTTGCAGTGCTGGTTGTTTTACCTGACCCTTGCAATCCTGCCATTAAAAATACTGCAGGGGGTTGGGTTTTAAAATTAAGTTCAGCGCGTTCATCGCCCATAATATGGATTAATTCATCATGGACAATTTTAATAAAGGCTTGATCAGGATTTAATTCAGTTAAGACTTCCTGCCCTAAAGCCTTTTGTTTTACTTGTTCAATAAATTCTTTAATAACAGGTAAGGCAACGTCTGCTTCAAGCAGTGAAAGCCTGACCTCACGCAGAGCGTGTTGTACATTTTCTTCAGTTAATCGACCCTGTCCTCGTAAATTTTTAAAGGTGCGAGTCAAACGTTCGGTTAAGGTTTCAAACATAATATGTTGCCCGAAAAAAATAGGAACTATAGCACAGAGAGAGTATGTTATGAAACTGCCCAGACTATGATCCTAGAAAAAGCAGTTAAACCATTCAACGCAAGCTAAAGATGCCAACGATAAGGTACCAACTGTTTTTTTCTGGAATGCTCCAGTTTGCTATAAGCCAAATTCATACGATTTTTTTTATAAAGGGATTTTTGACCGTGTCCACATCTCTTGCGGGCGCGAGTGATTTTGTGCACAACGACAGGAAAAAAGGCAGAGATTTTCTGGTTAAATCATGTTATTTTACAGAGCGTATTAAGAATCTGCGGGTGATTAAATGGAATTAAGGAACATTTTGTTTAATTATTACCCTATTATTAAGGGTTCCTTAAGCTAATTTTTATATAATTAAGCTTCTTCAAGCCCAAAAACTGCACTGAAGGAATGCGATGATCGAGAAAAAACACTCACTGACAATTTTTAGTCTGACGATGATAACAGTTGGTTCTGTAGACAGCATACGCAATTTGCCTGCTACAGCCTTATTCGGTAGTCAATTAATTTTTTATTTTGTTTTAGGTGCTTTATTTTTTCTAATCCCTACCGCGTTGGTTTCCGCAGAGCTGGCTTCGGGATGGCCACGACAGGGTGGGATTTATATTTGGGTAAAACAGGCTTTCGGTAAAAAAGCAGGTTTCTTAGCCATTTGGTTGCAGTGGATAGAAAACGTAATTTGGTATCCAACGATTTTATCTTTTGTCGCCGGAACTATTGGCTATTTAATTAATCCTGAGTTAACAAGTAATCCTTATTTTTTATGGTCGGTCATCGTGAGTGCATTTTGGGGCGCGACGATATTGAATCTGCGCGGGATGAAATCATCTGCGGCATTTAGTAATCTTTGCTCTCTTGCAGGTTTATTGTTGCCTATGTCTCTCATTATTGGTCTAGGAGCTGTGTGGATTACTCAAGGGAATCCCTTACAGATTCAGTTTGATATTCCGAGTATCGTGCCGCATTTATCAGATAAATCCATGTGGGTTTCCTTAACGGCGATCATTATGTCTTTTTGTGGCATTGAAATTGCGACAGTTCATGCTAACGATGTACATAACCCACAGCATGCTTTTCCCAAAGTTTTAATCTATTCAGTAGGAATTATTTTAAGTACTTTAATCCTTGGATCTTTAGCCATTGCGATTGTTTTACCAGGAAAAGACATCAATTTAGTTGCTGGCATTATGCAAGCATTCGAGGCATTTTTCTCTAGCTATCATTTATATTGGATGATGCCTGTAGTTGCTGTAATGCTGGTTTTGGGAGGGCTTGGAGGCGTGAGTAATTGGATAATTGCTCCCACAAAAGGATTGCTGGTTGCTGCTGAAGATGGAAATTTGCCCGAATATTTCCAACGTACGAACGCACAAGGTGCCCCGGTTGTTATGCTGTACACGCAGGCGAGCATTGTTACCGTATTATCAGGATTATTCTTGTTTATGCCTAGTGTGAATGGCTCTTATTGGTTATTAACTGCTTTAGCAGCGCAATTGTATATGTTGATGTATTTCATTATGTTTGCCGCTGCAATTAAATTGCGGTTTGCTGAACCTCATCATCACCGGCCTTTTGCGATCCCTGGAGGCATGTTCGGCATGCTATTTGTTGCAGGGGTAGGTATTATTGGTGTATGTGCTACCTTGGCAGTAAGTTTTATTCCACCAGACGGCATCAATGTAGGTAGTATGGCACGTTATGAGTTAACATTAATTTGTGGCTTAATTCTCATGTGTTTACCACCGTTTATAAGCACTTGGTCGCGCGGAAAAACAGCAGTATTGGAGGCTGTTCCAGATTAAAGATTCTCCTGTGTACGCGGAAGGCATTTATAGACAAAAAGTATGATGGATATCCCAGCAGAATCTAATGAATTATTAAGCCAGTTAATGGCAAGATTACCTGAATTGGAATGGAAGATTAGCGAGCTTGGCTCATTTTTTTCGAGCCAGCGTTTGCCCAAAGGGTTATTTCGTACCGATTCAGGGCTAAATGGTGGTGCTGCATGTATTGCAGAAATTAAAGCAGATATCCACGCCTTAGGTGCGCAAAAAAATAAGCGTAGTGCTTTTTATTTGGCGGAACGAATCAGACGAAAAATTAATGTTTTAGTTGTGTTATGTCAAATGCATCAAGGTAAGGCTAAGCCTGAGGAAAAACCAGTATTTGGCATTAAGATGCTAAGTACCAGGCGGCAATGGATAAATGACCTTGAGTTAGAAATTAAAACCTTAGAAGAACAACAACAAGCAATGACTAAAGCTTTAGAACATCTAAGGCATAATCATAATCCCAGTGCAATTTTACATTTAAAAGCAGAGCTAGGTGAGGTGGTGCGTCGCCTAACTTTAGCGAAAGAAACACTAAATCGTGCTGTTTCTTGATCGAGAATCTTTTTCTCAATAAACTAATGCTGTAAATTAACGAGGGTTCGAGATACAAGACATTTTTAGGTCTTATGTATCGCTAAACGAACGTTGTCTCGTAAAATCTATCTTTACGGGAGCCGGTTCAAAATAATCATATGCCTTCTTGGCGTAATTATTAATAAATCGCTCAATTAAATCATTTACTTGCATAAAGATAAACGAGAATGAGTGGTTACAAAAAGGAGCTTTTAAATGTCAGATAAATATTCTCAAGTCACCAGAGACATCAGTACTCAATTAGCGAAAATGCGTAAGGAAATGCCAGAAGTAATGTCTGGATTTTCAGCTCTAGCGCAGGCAGCATCTAAAGACGGCGTACTCGATAAAAAAACTAAAGAATTAATTGCTATGGCTTTGGCTGTTGCCAAACAATGTGATGGTTGTATCGGATTTCATGCACAAGCATTAATTAAATTACAAGCAACCCGAGAAGAGTTTTTAGAAACGCTAGGTATGGCTGTATACATGGGTGGTGGCCCATCTCTAATGTATGCCGCAGAAGCTTTAGAGGCTTTTGAAGAGTTTAGTAAATAAATTGCTGCGCTTAGCATCAACTTACATTATCTTTTGTTATGCTTCAGCGATGTAGCAAGTGTAGCAACTGTCTTGAAATAAAATTTAAGACAGTTGCTACGTTTTATTGAGCTATTTTTGTCAACGAGATTACCTAACACATACAAGGATGACCAGGTATGTGTTAATGATCCATCATCTAGATGTATACAAAATCCGGGTTTAGAATTTCTCTGAAAGACTAATGTTGGGCTGTTGCTGGTTGCTCTGTTGATGGTTGCGTTACTGGTGGCTGTGCTGCAGATGGTTGTCCTAACGCAGCAGAAACATGAAGCATTTCATTTTTGGCTGCGGTATTTTGTTGGCATGGGTATTGTTTGCTTGCACCTAACCAGGCTATTTGCGATACAGTCATGGCGTCTTTGTCGCTTTGCTGGCTTGAGATTTCTTTATAAGTTTGCTGAATCAGCCCACAAAGAGTAGGTGCATTAAGTTGTACGCTTGGGGGGAGGCAAAACATAGGCGTTCCATGATTTTTTGCGATTTCATTCGCCTGAATCATTGTTTCAGCAATACTTTCACAGGTTATTGTCAAAACATGACGGGCGGACCTAGCCCACGCTTGTGCTTGAGGATCGGCTTTAACCTCCATCTGCGGAATATTATCAGCAATATTCATATAGTTCTTTATGGTGTCGGCATGTATGCAGTGACAAAAGAATAAGAAACTAATTAATAATATACGCATAATTATACCCTTAAAATTAATGTAACTATTCAGCGCCATGCTCTCAACCATGGTGAGTAGCTACACATTAAATGCCATGTGGCTTAATTAAACCCAGTTTAAAAGCAATTAATAAAAATATAAATAAACCCACTGAAATACTTATTCTTATGGTTAAGGCTTTAATAGTCCGTTTGGAGTTACCGGAGTCACGAATAAGAAAGATAAGACCACTTGCTAAAGAAGCTGCGATGATAATCATGGCAAATATGATGATAATTTTAGTGATCATTTGTTATACTCCTGAAATTGCCGTCTGATTATGACTAACATTTGAACAATTAAATAATGATGCCTAGTTTAACCTGTTTTAAATTTCGTTTCACCCCAAGTTGGCCGATGTTCATTCTTGCTATCTTATTTTTTTCTTTGTTTGTACGCCTTGGTTTTTGGCAGATTTATCGTGCAGATGAAAAAACAAAAATGATTCTTGCACAAAAGGCACAAGAAAAGCAAAAACCAATCCTTTGGAATACAAAGGAAAAGCTGCCGTTACAATATGAACGCATCATCTTGGAAGGGGAGTATTTGCCGCAAATATTCTTATTGGATAATCAGCATCACAAACATCAATTTGGTTACGATGTACTATCTCCCTTGGAATTATCTGATGGCACTATTGTCATTGTTGATCGAGGGTGGGTTCCTGGTGAGCTGACACGTCGTGTTCTCCCGAATATCCAAATTCCTAAAGGAGTCATGGAATTACAGGGTACGGCATATTTTCCGAGTAAAAAGCAATGGGTTTTAGGGCCTGTTTCGGAAGAAAAAGGGAATAAAATAACCATTTTGGAGCGTGTGGATGATCAATTGATCAGCCAAATTTTGCAAAAATCAGTCTCTCCGTTTATTATTCGCCTCGACAAGCAAGATACAAATGGATTTGTGCGTGAATGGGAGACGGTCTCCATGCCTCCGCAGCGGCATTTAGCTTATGCTATGCAGTGGTTTGTTATGGCATTGGTGATACTAATTATATTTGTAGCATTAAATCTGAAGAAAAAAAATGAGAAAACAATCCAGTAAATATTATATTTTATTGTTGTTAGTTGTAATATTCGCCACACCTGGGATAACTGCTTATGTGTTTTTCCAGCATCCTTCCTGGTTGGGCTCTGCACGGATCAATAAAGGGACCTTACTGAATCCCCCAGTATTATTAGATACTTTGGAGGGAAAGTCTAAGTGGCGTATCGTTTTTTGGAGTCCAGAGACTTGTGACCAGGTATGTATGAAACAATTGGATGTCTTGGCTCGAATTCGCCTGGCATTGGGGCGTAAGTTATACCAGGTCGATCAATGGCTTCTTATCAGTGATAAAGCACCTCCTTTATCGCAGGAACAACAATCCTTTTTAAAGGATATAGATTTTAAAGTGGCGAAATTATCTGCGGCTGAGCTTACTGCAAAAGATACTTTACTTTCACAAGCGCAAGTATTTATAGCTGATCCGGGTAATTATTTAATTCTCAGTTATGCACCTCAGGTTAATCCTGAAGATGTATATAAAGATTTGAAGTTGTTACTAAATACAACAGAAAACAAGAGTGATTAATCTGATGCAGAATAAATTATTACGATATGTAGTATCATTTACTGTGCTTTTATCTTTATTAGTGGTGATGTTGGGTGCCTACACACGTTTGACTGATGCAGGCTTGGGTTGCCCTGATTGGCCTGGTTGTTATGGGCAGATGGTACTTCCAAGCGCTAAGGAAAAATTGAAAGCAGCTCAGACTCAATATCCCCAAATTCCTATCGAGTCTAGAAAGGCTTGGACCGAAATGGCTCATCGTTATGTCGCGGGTTCTTTAGCTTTATTGATCTTTTTTATTGCTTTTTATGCGCTACGCAAACGTTTACGTGGCGATTATTTGATGCCTTGGCATTTACCTGCTGCATTACTTGTATTGGTTTTTTTTCAAGCGGCTTTGGGAATGTGGACCGTAACTTTAAAGTTATTACCGGTGGTAGTTATGGGGCATCTTTTAGGTGGGATGCTGATTGTCGCCTGTTTAAGCCGTTTTCGCTTGCAAATCAGCTCATTGAGCGGACAGGACTTGCCACAATGGCGTCCTTGGTTGCGTCTAGGGGTAATTATTGTTTTCCTGCAAATCGCTTTGGGTGGTTGGGTCAGTTCAAATTATGCGGGGATCTCATGTATTGGTTTTCCTCAGTGCAATGGAGAATGGTTGCCTGATTTACATTTTGCACAAGGATTTAATTTATTTGCACCAGTGGGGGCTAATTATCAAGGTGGTTTGTTAGATCATGATGTACGGGTAACAATTCAATGGATTCATCGATTAGGGGCTGTAATCACTGCGCTATATATGCTGGCACTTTCTTTATTGATTATGTTGCGAAGTCGTTTCAATTATCTCAAAACAGCTGCTGCGTTGATTTTCCTATGTATATTAGTTCAATTTACTTTAGGTATCCTGAATGTAGTTTATCTACTCCCAATCAGTGTAGCAGTCGCCCATAATGGAGTTGCAGCTCTATTATTGGCAACAGCATTTAGTACACTTCATTTTACACGTAAGGGGCAAAATGATGCACGTTGATCATGTAGTTCAACCCTCGTCAGCTGCTTGGCGTGATTATCTTGAGTTATGTAAGCCTCGTGTTGTATTGCTTATGTTGTTGACTGTGGTTGTTGGCATGTACTTGGCAACACCAGGTTGGGTTAGCTTATCATTATTATTTTTTTCTTTACTTGGTATTGGATTGTGTGCAGGAAGTGCTGCTGCAATTAATCATTTAGTGGATAAGCGAATTGATGCCATCATGGCTAGGACTAAAAAGCGACCTGTTGCCAGTGGCCAAGTTTCAGTGCGTCAGGCCATGTTGTTTGCTTTTATCATGGGAGTCTTAGGCTTGACCATTTTGGTTGTTTTTGTGAATCAATTAACTGCCATACTGACGTTTGTTACATTGATTGGCTATGCAGGTATTTATACAGGTTATTTAAAAAGAGCTACGTCACAAAACATCGTTATCGGCGGATTGGCAGGAGCTGCTCCACCATTACTGGGCTGGACGGCGGTGACCAATCAACTGGATCCTCAAGCGTTATTGTTGGTGTTAATTATTTTTATTTGGACACCACCCCATTTCTGGGCTTTGGCTATCTATCGCTATGAAGAGTACCAAGACGCAGAAATTCCTATGTTACCGGTGACTCATGGTATCGCATTTACTAAATTAAGTGTTTATTTGTATACCATTTTATTATTGGTAGTAAGTGTTTTACCTTTTGTTATCGGGATGAGTGGTTTGTTTTATTTAATCGGTGCTTTAGTACTTGGAGGACGATTTTTATTTTGGTCTCACAAGTTATATCGTACTGATAAGCCTGTAGTTGCAATGCAAACATTTAGATTTTCAATTGTTTATTTGATGTTGTTGTTTG
This sequence comes from Legionella sp. 39-23, assembly GCF_001897665.1. Classification (NCBI taxonomy): domain Bacteria; kingdom Pseudomonadati; phylum Pseudomonadota; class Gammaproteobacteria; order Legionellales; family Legionellaceae; genus Legionella; species Legionella sp. 39-23. Next base: position 11,044 of record NZ_MKTO01000042.1, read on the forward strand.
TTTTTTTATTGTTCGATCATTATTTATAAGGAATGTGTATGAAATAAGTCCCACACCGCAATTCAGATAGATATTGAACAGCGAGTGGTGAGACTTATTTCCTGTCCGTTCCTATTAAGGGGGATAAAATGAGTTTAAAGGCTAAAAGTGTTACCTTTACCGTTGTTGTTTTGTTGGCTCTTGCAGGACTATTTTCAGGGATTTTTGTCGGTCAACATTTCCACTTTAAGAAAAAAATCGATGTGTCTACCTTTCATGGTACATACCTTGAAAATCCAAGAACAGTGAATCGCTTCAGCTTAGAAGGCGTTGATGAGAAATCATTCGATAATAAAAGCTTAAAAGGAAAATGGACTTTAATGTTTTTTGGTTTCACAAACTGCGGTTATGTTTGTCCAACGACAATGGCAGAATTAGCTAAAATGTATCGTACCCTTGAAGACAAGGGTGTGAAGAATTTACCCCGGATCGTAATGATTTCTATTGATCCAGAACGTGATACTCCTGAGAAATTACGTGCTTATGTGACTTCATTCCATCCTAATTTTTATGGGGCACGTGGCGACGAAGAGTCCATTAAATCAATGACTCGAGAAATGGGTATTGCTTATGCGAAGGTAATTGAAAAGGGAAGTAATGATGCAACAAATTATGATATTCAGCATAGTGGCGCTTTAATGCTATTTAATCCTAACGGTGAACTGAATGCATTTTTTACCACTCCGCATCATGCAGATTTATTGGCAAAAGATTATTTATTATTAGTTTCCTAATTGAGGATATTTTTATAAATATATTTTTTAACTCCAATGTGATTTTTACATTTTTTAGACTAGTCTTATTTATACGAGTCTGTTGTAAATAAATTTTTAGCATGGAACTTCTAGAGTCTATTTACGATTCTACTATCATGGCCAAAACGCTGTGATTTTATGTACTTCGCTACTCGCATACTTCGTGTATGCTGTGTTTCGATGCTCTAAATTCACTGTATTTTGACTTAGCTAGCGAATTGTAAGCGGACCCTAATAATAAAAATAAAAGTTGAGGAACGCGTTTTTCATGAAAATTGCAATATTGGCCACTAATCCACATTTATACTCTCACAAGCGTCTGAAGGCAGAGGGTGAGGCTGCTGGTCATGAAATTAAAATTATTAACCCATTATATTGTTACATGAATGTCGCCGCCTCTTGCCCTAAGGTGCATTATAGAGGTGGCTCTCCTTTGCAGCATTTCGATGCGGTAATTCCTAGAATTGGTGCATCAAATACGTACTATGGAACTGCAGTTTTACGGCATATGGAAACGATGGGCATGTATGCTTTAAATGAATCTTTAGCCATCGCACGCTCTCGAGACAAATTCCGTTCTTTACAATTATTGGCGCGTAAAGGGATTCCTATGCCCTTAACTAGCTTTGCTCAATCTCCTGATGACACTGAGGATTTAGTGCGCATGGTCGGTGGGGCACCTTTAGTCATTAAATTATTGGAAGGTACACAAGGCAAGGGAGTAATCCTAGCAGACAGTCATCAATCGGCTGTAAGTATCATTAATGCGTTTAAAGAAATGCATGCCAATATCCTAGTTCAAGAGTTTATTGAGGAATCGCGTGGGGTTGATATTCGTTGCTTTGTTGTAGGCGATAAGGTGGTTGCTGCGGTGAAACGACAAGCAAAAGAGGGGGAGTTTCGTGCGAATGTCCATCAAGGTGGAAAGGCAGTTAAGGTAAAGTTATCACCACAAGAGCGTGCGATTGCGGTCAGCGCTGCTAAAACAATGAGTTTAAAAGTTGCTGGTGTTGATTTAATTCGTTCGAATCATGGGCCTTTAGTTTTGGAAATTAATTCTTCACCTGGCCTTGAAGGGGTAGAAAAAGCAACTGGCATCAATATCGCTGGAAAAATCATTGAATACATTGAGAAACATGCAAAACCGATCAGTGTAAATGATCGTTTTCATGGATAGGAAATCTTATAAATATCCAATCAGCGCCCAAATCTAATTTTCTCAGAGCCCCTGTACTTTTGACTAAGACTACTACGTGAAGCCCGGTTGTTTACAACCGGGAAGTGAGTTTTTTCTAAGTTTTTGATCCTGGTCGCAAGCAACCAGGTTACTGATTAGGCAAGAGAACTACTGTTCTTAACTTTGGCAAGTTTATTTGCTTTCGCTTCGTTTTCAGCTTTTCTACTTCGCCAAACCACTGAGAAGGCAATCAGAGAAGCGATAAATAAAAATGCCATTACTCCAGTAAATCCATTCATGAATATTCTATTAAACAATTGATGGATAAAGTCATTTTCTGGAAGTTGTAATGAATGCGTAGGATTTGCAATGAAGTCTTTTAAACTGGAAACTTGTGTTTCGCTTAGCCCGTTGACATTGGATGTAGATAATGAAGTGAGGGAATGATTTGTTACAAAATTATAAATAACAATGGCTAGAGATAAGCCTATAGAGCCGCCAATATTAAATAAGGTAACCATAGATCCTGTTGCAACACTCGCGCGTTCGGGACCTACTGCGGTTTGGGCAGCAATGATTGAAACAGTATTACCCATAGCCCACATGCTTCCAAGACAAACAAATGCAAAAATGATGTAAAATATTGAGGCATTACTTGTAAAGAATACTTGTAAAAGTGTTGCAAAGCACGCTAAGAACAATCCTAATAAAATAGTATGCAATAATCCCAGATTACTGATAAGTTTTCCTACAAAAAAAGCAATCAAGAATACTGAGACGGGAATAGCGAATAAAACAAAGCCAGATAATTGCGCTGACTGTTCTTTGATGATTTGTAAATATAGTGGATCAAAAAATAAAGTAACTGCGCTTAATATACCCGCTAAAAAGACAAGAATAGCTCCGGCAGAAAAGAGTACATTGGAATAATCTTTAAAGTCAATGAGTGGGGTCGGATGATTGTTTTCGGCCTTGACCAATAAAATACTTGTCACCAAAGTAACTGCAAAACAGGTTAAAGTGATTGGTGCTATCCAGCCATAGCTTTGGCTATAAATTAAACCAAGTACAATGCTGCCCATAGTAAATGCCAGTAAGACCATCCCTTTTATATCTAAAGAGACTTGTTGGGAATTGGTTTGCGATTCTGTAACTGATTTGCTGCAAAACAGATATCCTAATAAGCAAATAGGAATATTGATGAAGAAAATCCATCTCCATCCTAAATATGTAACAATAAGTCCACCTAAAAGGGGGCCTAAGGCCAAAGCAATACCACCTATACTTCCAAACCAAGCTACAGCCTTACCTCGTTCTTCTTGAGGAAAAAATTGTGGCAGCAAAGAAAGGCCCAAGGGAAATATAATCGCAGCACCTACCCCTTGCAATAATCGACCAAAAACCAACCAATGAATATGAGAAGAAACACCAGCAATGATCGAGGCAATGACAAAAATTCCCCCACCGAGATACAAACAACGTCGACGTCCATATAAATCACCAAATCCCCCCATTACCGTAGCTAAAACGCATAATGCTAAGAAGTAAATATTCATTACCCATTGCATGGAGACGAGGTTTGCTTGTAATTCTTGTTGTATGGTAGGTAAGGCAACATTTACTACCGTATAATCGAGATAACACCCAAAAGAAAGCAGGGCGATTCCTATAAAAGCGTACCATTTGTGTTGATAATTATCGACTTTGCTGGTTGTAGACACGTTTCATCCTAATGATTATGTTTAAAAAATGGCCATAGAAGAAAATTTTTAGCCATCATATGCAGAAAAATTGTAAAGTAATATCTATTTTAAGACAATTAAAATTTTCAATTAGATGAACGGATACAACATCCTTGTTGTATTTATTTTATCCTTGATAGCCCAAAAAGCTTGGGAAGGTATGTTTAATTTCAGGTGTATTTAGCCAAATTCTTAATAAATGCCGAACCGTTTGATTTTGAGGATGATCAAAAGTTGTTCTACCATGAAGAATTTCTTCATTGTTAATAAAAATGATGCTACCTGGTTTTACTTTTGTTTCAAAGGCAATGTCTTTACGTAGTGAAACCTGATCGAATAATTCCATGGCTTCAATTTGCTGCGGAGTAAAACGTGGTAGTTCGGGGAATTTTTTTGTGCATTGTTATAAAAAGGCTGATGATATTGGCAACGCAATTCATTTCCATGCATAGCAAAGATGGGGCTTAAATCATAAGGCGGTGTTCCCGTTGCTTCATTTCCACGTCGATCTGCATAAAAAGGTTGGTATAATATTTCGAGAAGGTCGGGTCTTATTTTCTGTATTTCGTCATGAACAGTACGAGAGCTGGTAAGTATCGTATGACCACCAACATCAGCTGATGCAAGACAATACATCCCCAGAATCGCTCCTGCAACATCTTCAATTAAAAAAATTATTTTAACAGGAGAAATTATCTCCAAAGCCAAGTTTGCTCGTATCAGTAAGATGTATGGGGGCGCAACAGTTCATGGAGTTTACGGTTTAACTGAGCTCGATAGTGGTGGTTTAGTATCATGCAGCAATCATCAGTATCACTTACCTTCAAAACCTTATTTAATTATTGAATTGTTAGAGGATGATTTTAATACGCCAATAAAGAAAGAAGGAGAGTTGGGCAACATCGTGCTAACCAACACCCATAAAAATCATATGCCATTGTTGCGTTATAAAACAGGTGATTTTGGTAAATTACAATATGGCTGTGGTTGCGAGTACTCTACTCCAGTAATTAATGCAATGGGACGTTCTGCGGATTTAATTCAGTGCAAAACCACAGGAAACTCAGCTTTTCCCATAGAGATTGAAAATATTTTATTCCAAAACGATGAAATTGCCTGTGATTACCAAATTATTACAAGAAATGGTGCTATTGAGTTGAGAATTGAATTATTAAACAATTTAGATTCAGCTCAAATTTCAGCATTAACGCAACAACTAAAAACAGATATTATGCAGCAATTATCTGTTACTGTTGAACAAATCCAGGTTTTTATGCCAGGTCAATTAGCAAATAAATTAGGGATTGCAAAAACTAAGGCAGGAACTCTTTATGTATTAGACGGCATGAGTGAAGAGGAAGCTAAAGAGCGGCTGGAGTTAAATTATTGTTGTGAAGAAGGGTTATAAGATAATGATAAATTGGGAAAAATACAGAGAAATGTTTCCGGTTGTAACACAGCAAACTTATTTTATGACAGCTGGAGGCGGCGCTTTATCAAAGCAGGCACTTAATGCAGTTACTGAGCGTTATCAATCATTAGCCTTAAATGAAGGCAGAATTTTTGGCGATAACATTCAGTTGATGGAAACATGTCGAGAAAAATTGCTAAACTGATTAATGCAGAAAAAGAACACATCGCTTTTATCCCTAGCGTGTCATTTGGTATGAATGCATTAGCTCATTCGCTACCTCGCAAAGACTCTGTTTTGCTTGTAAAAAATGATTTTTCCTCATCGATTTTACCCTGGGAAAATGCGGGACATTCAGTAAAGTGGACTGATTCAGCCGCGAACTTTGCCGAGCAATTAGTTTCTGCACAACAAGAAAATGAAAAAATTTCTTCAATTGTAGCCAGCTATGTCCATTATGCTAATGGTTATAAACTTAATTTGGAACGAATTAAGGAATTAAAGAAAGATGCGCATTTTATTGTGAACGGAACTCAAGGAATTGGCGCATTTCCTATCGATGTTAAAAAGCAAGGAATTGATGCATTAGTTTGTTCTTGTTATAAGTGGATGGGCTGTGGTGAAGGAATCGCCTTTATTTACATTCATCCAGACCTCTTTAAAAAATTGACACCTGCTTTAATTGGATGGAGAAGTGTTCAGTCTGCAATGAACTTTGATGGAAGCTGTCAGTTTTATCAATCTGCTCGTGTTTTTGAATTAGGCTGGGATAATATGACCATTTTTTCCGGTTTTAACGCGGCACTTGATTTGATTGACGAAATTGGGATTGCAAACATTGCCGAACGAATTATGTTTCTTACTGATTATTTAGTAGAACGATTGCGCCAATTAAATATTCCTGTACTTTCAAATACTGAAAAGCAATATCGCTCAGGCATTATACAATTAGGTCCTTTCCAAGAGCTAGAGAAGATAATGAAACTTCTGGAAAGCCATAATGTTTGGGTAACTCAGCGTGATGGTGGTATTAGAGTTTCCTTGCATTACTACAACAATGAAGCAGATATAGATAATTTATTAAATGCGCTTCAGCAGCTGTAAATCACGTAAAATGTAAAATCTTGGTGTTCCCTGTTCCTTTGATACAGGAAGCTCATCAAGATTTATCATGAGCTTGGAGAGTGGGGGCCTACTTGCTCTTCTTCTTGCTCATTCGTATTTTCAAATCGTTTTACCGCTTCATTATATTTCTTTTTAAAGAACATCGTATGATCCCTTTCTTGATAAAAAGTTGGATTATTTTGGAGTTCTTGACTTGCTTTATCGAGTGTTTGTATCAATTCATTGACAACGTTCATCGTTCTTCTGCTAAGGATTTTTTTTGAGTTTGGATCCATTCGTAATGCAAGAAGTTGATCCGAAACCTGAGATTTCATCTGTTCAATGGAATGCCAGTTATCTAAATTCTGTAGAGTAAAATGTGCAAGACCATCTAAAAAAGCCTCCCGCGTTTTAAGACATCTAATGCGTTCTTCACTTTTAGCTTTTGCTTTAGGATCTGTTTCATGAGCATTTTTTTGTTCTGCTTGTCTGATTTTTTCTTGGCCTAAAGCAATTTTTTGTTCCACATTTTTTTGTGCTACGAGAAAGTCCAGCTGCGGAGACGTTGTGATTTGCGATTTAGAGTTTTTCTTGCAATAGTCGATAAGATCAGGTTTGGGAGAGGTGGATGGTAAGTTTTGCCATTGCTTATAAGCTTTTTCAGAGAAGAGGCGTGCTCCTTCATCGTCGGGCTTTGCAGTAACCCAGTTTCTTGGTTTAGCAGGATCGGGATCAGGTTTTAAAAGAATGAGATCATTGGTAATGCGCATATACAACTTGTCTTTACTCCAGCGTCTAAACCAATCTTCTGCTTCTTTTGAGAACAGCTTGCCCCAAGTAAATCCGCTTTTGCCATATGCTTTTGATTCGACTAAGCCAGATTTATTCAAATCTAATTCTTCTTGATTAAAATCTTTTGTTTTCCATGCTCTTCTTGAGCCCATAAACGCCACAACTTTGCGAAAATTATCGTCATCGTGACCTTGTACACGTGTAAAAATATGTTTTGTATTTTCTAAACGTTCAATTTGTTTTAGCAGTTTTCTTCCTTTTAGCGGGTCTGTAAACGTTTCAGGAATCACCATACCTACATTGCTTAAAAAAGCTGCCTCGCGTACATTGTCTTTTATACTTTCCATCGATTTTTTAGATTTGCTATATAAATCGTCAAGGCCGGCATGCCCTGCATTAGTGGCTAATTGGATGCTTAGTTTACGTATTTGTGATACTTCACGAACAATTCCTCCATCCGCTGCGACAACATAATTTCCACTCATATCACTGTAATCAGATGCTAAAAATTCTTTTGCTTTTTCCACTGCCGCTTGTGCTGCAAAAGATTTTCCAGATGCTGAGGGACCACCAACGATTACCACCGGTCGCTCGGTCCACTTTGGTCCATCAAAATGTGTGGTTGATTTGATGACTACAGCCTGCCTAAATTCTTTGCTATTCATCTCTTCGTCTAATGCAAGCTTGTATAATTCAGCCCCTTGTTCACCAAAAAATGCCTCCATACCTATGGTCGCCTCTTCAGGGTGGGTTTCGCGTGTTTGAGGATTACCGTTATATTGGGGGAACGGATGGCTCTGCGTATACTCGATGAATTTTTTTCTAAAAAACTGGGGATCGGATGCAGCATCAGTATTAATATTTTGATCGTATTTCTTTGCATATGATTCAACTAATGTAACGCGAGTGCCTTCATAGGCCTCTATACCCCGATATAACTGTTCCTCCCCTTCTGGGCTGATACAAAATGGACCGCGATTATCATAATGGCCGATTTGTTGCTTTAAGGATCGTGTAATTGGCGTCTCTATCGGTGTTTGCATAATACATATATCCCACAATTAGAACGGTTTTGTTTTAATTATAGCCAATATATGTATTATGCGAGTACAAAGTGGAAAATAATATTAATGGGATGAGTCACTTTTACCGACTAGCCAATCTGCACTTACTTCAAATTCTTGTGCGAGGGCGTTGAGTAGTTTTTCATCTGGGTTTGTCGCGCCATTAAGCAATGCTTCTGCTTTAAACTTTGGAATCTTCACGAGCTTTGATAATACTTCAATGCGTTCCGCACTTGATTCTGGAGCACCAATATTATCAAGTTCTTTATTTAGTCTTTCTGAAAATCTCTTATTAAGCATCTGCTTCTCCTAACAATGATTTAGGTCAAGATAAGTACTGCAACAACGGTTCATCTAAGTCATCGCTCCAAAGCTAAGCCATAGGATGTCCGGCAGAAGCGAACAGCTACCTTATTTATTTCATATAGCATAAAACTGAGGTTTTGCAATAATAGGAGCATTTAAATTGATTTTAATCGATTTAATCCGATTTCTATTTCTATATCTCACAGCTTGTTTTGGGGACCCAGAATCAAGCCAAATACACTGGATTTTCGTGAATAAACTGCTGAGCATAAATGACAAGATTTTTTCATGTGTAGGCCTTGAAGATAATATTGATTTGGGTTGATCTGGACTATCTTTCAATTTAGTATTGAACCTCTAAAAAAGATGACTGTTTGGGATAAGCATGATCGAAGAAGTCGCTGTAAAATATCCTTGTGATTTAATTCTATTCGGTGCATTGGGGGATCTGTCTTGCCGTAAATTATTCCCTGCGTTGTATCAGCTGGAACGTGCGCACTTGCTTCACGCCAATACACGTATCATTAGTTGTGCACGTGACGCATTAACATTAACTGACTTCACTGGGTTAATGAAATCTAAAATGCAAACTTTTATCGGTGAGGCGCTTGAGGAGCTTGTTTGGTCTCGTCTTGTTGACAGAATGACTTATTGTCAGATTGATTTAACTCAATCTGCAGATTTTACAAAAATAATCGATTATGTGAGTCCTCAAGAACGGATTCCCATTTCCTATTTTGCAATTCCACCCTCACTCTATGCACAAACATGCCAAGGTCTTTCGAGTATTGGCTTAACGACACAGCCATCGCGCGTGGTTTTAGAAAAGCCAATTGGCCATGATTTGTCTTCATCGATTGCAATTAATAATGAAGTGGCTCATTTTTTTGCTGAAAATCAGATTTATCGAATTGATCATTATTTGGGTAAAGAAACAGTATTGAACTTATTAGTGCTTCGCTTTGCTAATGCGATTTTTTCCTCAAATTGGGATCACAAAGCTATTGATAAAGTTGAAATTACCGTGGCTGAAGAAGTTGGGGTTGAAGGACGATGGGCTTACTATGATAAATCAGGTCAAGTAAGGGACATGCTACAAAATCACTTATTACAAATTTTATCGCTTTTGGCAATGGAACCACCGATGAGTCTCGATGCCGCATGTATTCGAAGTGAAAAATTAAAAGTATTAAAGTCATTAAGGCCTATTTCAGATGTACAGGTACATGCTAATACAGTACGTGCTCAATATGTGAGAAACGTAAGTAAAGGCCAACAGCTTCCCGGATATCTCGATGAAGATGGGGCGCATAAAGAGTCAACCACGGAGACTTTTGTTGCAATTAAAGCCTATATTGATAATTGGCGCTGGTCAGGAGTTCCTTTTTATTTATTGACTGGTAAAAGGTTATCGAAAAAACAAAGTGAAGTGGTGATTTACTTTAAACCACAACCTTATAACATTTTCAAACAGTTAAAACAGGAATTGTCTGCAAATCAGCTCATTATTCGCCTGCAACCCGATGAGGGAGTGGAGTTTCGAATGATGAATAAAGTTCCTGGCCTGAGTGAAAGCATGCAATTAAGGGACAGTAAGTTGAATTTAAATTTCAACCACCTTTTTAATTCACAAAGAATTGCAGATGCTTATGAACGTTTGTTGTTGGAAGTCATGTTAGGCAATCAATATCTGTTTGTTAGCCGTGAAGAAGTTGAGCAAGCCTGGCATTGGATAGATGAAATCAAGCACGCATGGGAAAGACAAGATAGCCCACTCTATACTTATCCATCCGGAACTTGGGGGCCTTTGGAGGTCATTCGTTTGTACAATGGCAAAGCACATGTATGGGGTGAACAAAATGCAGTTACATAGTTTTAGTGACGCGTCTTTATTAACTGAAGATCTAGTTGGCCAGTTAAAGAAGGTTCTTGGTGATGCAGTAAAACAACGTGGCCATGCTTATTTAGTGGTTTCAGGCGGAAAAACTCCCATCGATTTATTTAAGGCACTGGCGGGAACAGAGCTTCCCTGGAGTAAAGTTACGGTCACTCTGGCAGATGAGCGTTGTGTTCCTGCTCATGATGCTGCTCGCAATGAACATTTGGTTCGCCAATTTTTACTCCAAAATCACGCATCTAAAGCTCATTTTCTAAGTTTATATAGTGAAAATCATTCTATAGAGCAAACAGAACGCATCATCGCTTCTTTACCCACTTTTGACGCAGTGGTTTTAGGTATGGGTGAAGATGGACATACTGCATCTTTATTTCCTTGCGCTGATGAGCTTGTTAACGGGTTAGATGATAATGCCGCTGCAATACTTTGTGTTAGCCCAAAAACAGCGTCTCATCAACGAATCAGCTTATCTAAAAAAAGATTATTAAACAGTCGCGTGATTTTTTTCCATTTAATAGGCCAAAAAAAACTGGCTGTATTGCATCAAGCCATGGCGGAGCATGATCCCATGGTGATGCCGGTTAGTGCTTTTTTTAATAATGCAGATGCTAATGTTCAGGTGTTGTATGCACCTTAAGGAAAAAAAATGCACCCGGTTGTAGCCCAAGTTACTGATCGTATACGTAAACGCAGCGAGCATAGTCGAGATGTTTATCTGAGACATATAGAAAAATCACGTATTAAAGGTCCTCAGCGTGGCGCCCTCCATTGCGGTAATTTAGCACATGGCTTTGCTGCCTGTGCGCAGCAAGATAAAGCCAATCTAAGTGGTATGAGCAAGGCCAATATAGCAATTGTTTCTGCTTATAATGATATGCTTTCCGCGCATCAACCGTATCTGAATTATCCGTCTTTAATTAAAGAGGCTATTTCTGCGGCAGGAGGTGTTGCACAATATGCAGCAGGTGTGCCGGCAATGTGTGACGGGATAACCCAAGGCCAAGCAGGAATGGAGTTGAGTTTATTAAGCCGAGATGTGATTGCCATGTCGGCGGCTGTAGGCTTGTCGCATAATATGTTTGATGGCGGCCTCATGTTGGGTATTTGTGATAAAATTGTTCCTGGTTTATTGATCGCGGCATTGAGCTTCGGCCATTTACCGTTTATTTTTATTCCAGCAGGCCCCATGCCTTCGGGAATATCAAATGAGGAAAAAGCACGTATTCGCCAATTGTATGCTGAGGGAAAGGTAGATAAAAATGCATTACTTGAAGCAGAAGCTGCCTCTTATCATTCTGCAGGTACATGCACTTTTTATGGTACTGCAAATTCCAATCAATTACTTATTGAAACGATGGGGCTACAACTTCCTGGTTCCTCATTTATTAACCCGAATACACCATTACGCGATGCGTTAACTTGGAATGCGGCGCAACAGATTCTTTCTTTAACCGATTTGGGTGAAGGCTATATGCCCATAGGTCAGATGCTTGATGCAAAAAATCTTGTTAATGGTATTGTGGCTTTGTTGGCATCTGGTGGTTCAACCAATCATACGATGCATCTGATTGCCATAGCGAGCATGGCAGGTTATGCGATTAATTGGGATGATTTTGCTCAATTATCGGCAGTGACTCCCTTAATTGCTAAAATTTACCCTAATGGATATGCGGATATTAATCATTTCCAACGAGCTGGTGGCATGGCGTATTTTATTCATACTTTGTTGGAGGCTCAGTTATTACATGAAGATGTTGATACGGTGATGGGACATGGTTTGCAACGATATACGCAATACCCCGTATTGGACAATGAACAGCTTCTATGGGTTTCTGGACCTTCTGATTCAAGTGACGAACGTGTATTAACCTCAACTAAAACTCCTTTTAAACCCCAAGGTGGCTTGCAAGTACTTAGTGGAAACCTAGGAAGAGCGGTAATTAAAACTTCTGGGCTTGCTGCTGGAAAAAGTAAGATTGAAGCTCCTGCAATAGTTTGTTCTAGCCAGGAAGAGTTTGCGGAGCTGTTTCAAAAAGGGGTTTTGAATCGAGATTGCGTCGTCGTACTTCGTTTTCAAGGACCTAAAGCGTGTGGGATGCCCGAGTTACATCAATTAACACCGAAGCTTGGGGTACTCATGGATAAAGGATATCAGGTTGCTTTGGTCACCGATGGACGCATGTCTGGTGCTTCAGGTAAAGTTCCCGCTGCAATTCATGTGACCCCAGAAGCAATAGATAATGAGGTGCTCTCTCGGGTCGAAACTGGAGATATGATTTTAATTGATGCAGAACAAGGGGCATTACAATTATTAGTTTCTGAGCAGGAATTGAAGCGAAGAACGAAAGCTGTTTTACATGAAGCAGTATTTCATCTGGGTATGGGACGAGAATTATTCAGCAGTTTAAGGACCCAATTTACTGGGGCTGAGCAGGGAGCTTGCAGTTTGTTTCAGGGAAAAGAGTCTTGTTATGAGTATTGATGATTTAAAGTCTTATGCAATTGTTGCTGACATTGGCGGAACTTTTGCACGCTTTAGCCGCGTCAATTTAGAAAATTTAGCCATGGATAAAATTGAAATTTATTCATGTGCATCATACAACAGCCTTGGATCAGTTTTACTGGCTTATAAAGAACAACATAAATTGGAAGAAATTAAGCAAGTTGCTCTTGCTATCGCTTGTCCGGTACTTGATGATGTGATCTGTATGACCAATGCACATTGGCGTTTTTCGATCAGTGAATTAAAGCATCAATTGGAACTAAAAGAACTGTATGTTTTGAATGATTTTAATGCGATTGCAATGAGTTTACCAGTTTTATCGAACCAGCAAATACTGCAAATAGGAAGTGGTCATGTCAATCCGCATGGAACAAGAGCTGTATTAGGTGCGGGAACAGGATTAGGCGTTGCTTTTCTCCTGGCAGATCGAGGAGGATACACAGCCCATGCCGGAGAAGGGGGGCACATCAGCTGGGGAGCAAAAACTGAGCAGGAATGGTTTATTTATTGCCACCTCAAAAAGAAATATGAACATGTATCTTATGAGCGCTTATTGTCAGGCCATGGTTTGGAAAATTTATATCAAGCATTGGCAGTGATGTATCAAAAAGACAAACCTTCTATTCCGGCATCACAGATTATTACTTTGGCTTTAGCACAACAATGTAGTATTGCGGAAGCAGCCGTAGCACAGTTTTTTGCTGTTCTTGGCTCTTATGCTGGCGACTTAGCATTAATTATTGCTGCTTTTGGGGGTATTTATATTGCTGGCGGTATTGTACCACGATTAATTTCGTTGCTCCCGAGCAGTGATTTTAGAGCACGTTTTGAAGAAAAAGGCCGTTTTAGTGATTTTAATGCAAAAATTCCGACTTATGTGATTACTGCCGAACAACCAGGAATTTTAGGCGCTGCAGTTTATTTAAAACAATCGATAAAGTGAGATTGTCATAAATTAAGGATATCCCTTCTTCTATTATAGAAAGATGCTCTTCAGGATGAAATGGGGGTATTGATGAAACCCTTAGCCCATCACCACAAGTGGGGCTAGGTGCTTTTTTTATTTTAAGTAGATGAGAATGAGTGTAACCAGAATGACATTTGTTTTAATCCTGAGTTACACTGTTTCCTCATCTTAGCTTTAGCCGACCACAAGGAGAGGTTTTCATGTCATTTCCAAATTGGATGGTGCAACCGGAAATTGTATTTTGTACATCACCTGTAATCCCGGTTGTTGTAATTAAAGAAATAGAACTTGCAGTACCTTTAGCCACTGCGTTATTTGCTGGGGGTATTAATGTACTTGAGATTACCCTGAGAACTCCAATTGCTTTAGATGCGATTAAAGTACTCTCAGAAACCTTCCCCGAGGCCTTAATTGGTGCAGGTACTGTAACCACACCGGAACAATTAAAACAAGTCACTGATTTAGGTGCAAAATTTGCACTAAGCCCCGGGAAAACACAAGCATTATTAACTGCTGGATGTCATTCCACTATTCCTTTGATTCCTGGTGTATCCAGTGTTTCTGAAGTGATGGAAGGATTAATTTTGGGATATACCCATTTTAAATTTTTCCCCGCAGTAGCTGCTGGTGGAGTCAATATGCTGCGTGCGATTCAAGGTCCGTTTCCACAAGTAAAGTTTTGTCCAACTGGTGGTATTAATGAAGTAAATTTTGTTGACTACCTGGCTTTACCCAATGTGTCTTGTGTTGGTGGGTCTTGGATAGTGCCTGAAGAAGCTATTAAAAAGGGCAAGTGGTCATTAATTACCGAGTTAGCTTTTGCTGCACGCCAAAGCGTTAGAGGATGGGACTAGCCATTTTGACGAAAAACGTTTTGTTTTAGAGTCTGTTTACAATTCAAGGAGTTAATATGACATGGGTTGTTGCAATTATTGGTTCGGTTGCCGGTTTTTTGTTTGGTTACGATGAAGGAATCATTGCTGGTTCTTTAGAGTTAGTCAAAAATCATTTTGAATTGAATGCAATGCATATTGGTATCATGGCCTCGGCCTTACCCTTTGGTGCTCTATTTGGTTCTATGCTGATTGGTGCGATTACTGCATCAAAAGGTGCAAAACGTTTTGGTCGTCGAACATTACTGTCTTTTTCGGGGACGATGTTTTTTTTAGGCGCATTAGGTGCTGGATTCGCTGATTCTATTACAGTACTCATTATCTCTCGACTGGTACTTGGCATAGCAATCGGAGTGGCCTCTGTAATGACACCTTTGTACCTGGCTGAAACGGCGACATATGAGACAAGAGGCGCGGTAGTTGCTATTTATCAATTAGCGATGACTTTAGGGATTGTTTGCTCCTATTCAGTAAATTACTTGCTGCTTGAAAATCATGATTGGCGCGCCATGTTTGCTTCAAGTGCTTTCCCAGCCTTGGTTTTAAGCATTGGAATTTTACTCATGCCAGAGTCTCCAAGATGGTTGTGCAGTGTAGGACGTCGTGATGCAGCATCTAAGGCTTTAAAAAAATTACGGAACGGCCATTCCATCAAGCATGAGTTGCATGACATTGAAATGACATTAGCTAATGAACCGAAAAAAGGCAGTTGGTTGTTGTTATTTAAGAGCCCTTTATTGCCTGTTTTGATGTTAGGGACTATGTTGTTTTGTCTGCAGCAATTGAGTGGGATCAACGTAGTTATCTATTTTGCACCCGAAATTTTTAAAAATTTAGGTATGAATAGTACTACGGGGCAAATATTAGCAACCATTGGCATTGGTTTGGTTAATTTATTGGTGACTATTATTGCGATGCTCAGTGTGGATAAAGTAGGGCGTCGTAAACTGCTGCTGTTTGGCTTTTCTGGTATGTTCGTCAGCCTGTTGGCTTTATGCATATTTTCCCTAAATCAAGCCGTTTGGCTTCCATATTTGTCTGTCGCATGCCTTATTTTTTATATTTTTTCTTTTGCAGTGAGTTTGGGACCAATACCGCATATTGCAATGGCTGAAATCTTTCCCTTGCACGTACGTGGTGCCGGTATGGGGTTTTCTGCTATGAGCAACTGGACGTTTAATACAGTCGTCATTTTTAGTTTCCCTATTTTGGAAAAAATGATGGGGATTGAGTATACCTTTGCTTTGTATGGAGTGATTTGTCTTTTTGGCCTAGTCTATACCTATTTTTATATGCCTGAAACAAAGAACCTTAGTTTAGAGCAAATTGAAAATTATATCGTGGCAGGTAAGCCATTACGTCTGTTGGGGCGTAAAGAGATACTCACTACCGAAGATGTCGGTAAAAAAGAACCATCTTATTTGACGTCTGCCTAAGGGGGGATTGCATGCATTATCGGGGATACGTCATCCCGAATGCAGTGAAGGATTTCCAAAATGCTAAGGTGTGTCAATCAGGTGATCCTTCGTCGTAAACCACTCAGGATGACGGTAATTGTTTAGACAAGAGCATGCTAGGCTGGGCTTTCACGCCCAGCGTTTGTACTGTCTAGCGAAGTTGGTTGTTGAGAAGTTATTTCAACTTGTTTGTTAGTTTCTCTCTTAACTCAATAGCACGTAAAACAGCCACATAGCTCCAGGTCAGCGATGGAGCTCCTTGTTGGATCCCCGTATTTAAGTTAATTTGCTCACTTAATTTCATGCTGGGAGCATATTTTTTTATAAGTTTCAGATAATTATCACCAACTTGGATGTGTTTTGTTATCTCTGATTGATGAATTTTATCTAAGGGCAAACTATCGGCAAGCGTATAATAATATTCAGCCATAGTCGCGGTTAAAATAAACCATGGATTTCCTATACTATTGGTTTGATATCCATCGTAGGTGTCACCAGGATAACGTCCAAATAAAATTTCTCCCGCATGATTCTTATTAATTGGAAACATGGAGTTAAACTGTTCATATAAAGCCCGAACCGTATTTTGAGTATAAGGGCTATTGGGCGATAAAACGCTATTCTCTTGTGGGTTCAATAAAATACCCAAAATCACTGCTGAATCAAGTTCTAAAGTTTTTTGAGGGCCTGGATGTGGTAAAAGCGTTGCTTGGATTGTTTTATGAGTCAGATCTAAATGTTGCTTTAGGCGATCATTTATCATTTCCGCTTGCTGTTCATAGTAAACTGCAGCTTTATTATCATTGAGGCGGCGAGCAAGCATCGCACCATCATAGAGCGCTTTTTGCTGTACCATAGCTGTAAAAAAATGATGTCCTAGTACTTCTTCCCAAAGGTCAAAGTTTTTCTCAGACCAGTGATGAGCAGTGTATTCCAAATCCATTTTAATTACGCCCATTGCATAGGGATCCAAATTATTATTATACAGATTGGTTTTTACATATTCTGTTTCATTATCATCTAAGAGCTGTTGGGCAAAACGGATTAAAACAGATGCTCTTAAGGCAGGACCATCATTTTGTGGTCTTCCCCAGGACCCATCAAAAGGGTAACCATCAACATAAAATTTAGGCTCACCCAATATATCTTGCCCAGGTAATGGATCATCTTGATGCTGAAGTTTTTGAGTCCAGGAAACATAATTAAATAAGCGCTCTTTATAGCCAAATGCATGTGAGGACTCATACCATGTTTCAATCAAGCTCATGGCAATCGCAGAATCACGAATCCAATCATAATAGTAATCTGGATTTTGTTTTGAGGGGGCTGCGACTATAGCTCCATGAGAATGAATATTGGCAAAAAAATGTTGCTTCAACTTTTGAATGTCTTCTGTACTAAATACAGAACCTATTGCTTGAGAAACAAAAAATATCATTAAAAAACAGATCCTTTTCAACATAATCTCCTATAAAAGTTGCACGGTTTCATAGTACATTAAATTAAATGCACAGAGTATAGGGTTATTCATGATGTGCTCTAAAGTTCTGGATCTGCGACGTTACAAGCGCACGGAGAGCAGAGCCTCCAAACCCTACTTTTTTTCCATTTTTTGAGCTATATAACTATCTAGTATTCTTAAGAAAGGGATCCTTCCATGCTTCGCTTACGCAAAAATAGAGTTGGCTTGATTGTCTTCAGTTGTTTTTTTATTTCTATTGTCTATGCTGACCCACTCCCACCCTCATCGCTTTGGATAAATACGCAAGACGATTCACGACCATTATTGGTATTGAATCAAAAAAACCAATTAGTTCCTAAAACGATTCAAACTGAAAAAGAGAACTATATTTTGCAACTACGTTATCCGCAAATTGTCGGGAGCCCCTTACCTCCGGTCGCTCATGATTTTAATCACTTGTTACAATCCTTTGTCGATAAAGAAACAAATCAATTTAGAAATGAAATCATGCACACAACACCAAGTAAATCGACCGATGTGATGCAAAATAACCTAAAAATAAATTACGTTTTAGCAGGTTTCGTATCTCAATCACAACAAACTGAATACATCAGTACCCGCCTAGAGGTTGATTCTTTTGTGCATGGCATGGCTCATCCTCGTCATCAAACGCAAGTGTTTAACTATGACTTAGGGCATAATAAGTTACTGTCGTTAAGCGATTTGTTTGAGCCAAATAGTGGTTATTTAGATAAGATTTCTTCTTATTGCTCTAAAGAATTAAGTACTAAAAAACTTCCTCCAGAAATGATTAAAACCGGAGCTGGACCTAGCATGGGAAATTATAAAAATTGGAATCTAACGTTAAGCGGTTTATTAATTACCTTTGATGAGGGGCAGGTGGCCCCGCGTTATAATGGAGTTCAGGAAGTACTCATCCCTTATGAGGTATTAAAAGATAGCTACACGCATGCAACGGCCTGTACTCTTTTTGTTATTAGTTGTGATGGGACTTAAATGCTGGGATGCTGCATTTTGCTTGCTTCTCGAATGAGTATCATAATCGACGATAGGAATAACACATGATAAAGCTTTATCAATTTCCCACTGCGTGGTCACTACCTAATCCCAGTCCATTTTGTATGAAGCTGGAAACCTATTTGCGAATGGCGAAACTTCCTTTTGAAATTGTAACCGTTGTTGATCCGCGAAAAGCGTTAAAAGGAAAACTACCCATCATTAGTGATGATGGAAAAAAAATAGCAGACAGTGGCTTTATTATCGATTATTTACAAAAAAAATATGATGTGCCTTTGGATGGGCATTTAACTGCGATGCAAAAAGCAGAAGCGCTGGCAGTAAGGCGTATGCTCGAAGAGCACCTGTATTGGATCATTGTTTATTCACGCTGGATTGATAATCGATATTGGCCAATTACTAAAGAGGCTTTTTTTGGTCAGCTTAAAAAGCCTCTTTATTACTTTATTCCTCAATTAATTCAAAGAAAAACAAGGCAGGATCTTTATCGACAGGGAATAGGTCGACATAGTACTGCAGAGGTGTATCAATTAGGTATCGATGATTTGCATGCTCTGAGTACTCTATTGGAACAAAATGATTTTTGTATGGGTGATCAGCCTGCCAGCATCGATGCCAGTGTTTATGCATTTCTCATGGGTATTATCCAGCCGCCTATCCATTCTCCATTACAAGATTATGCGAAATCACAGCCCCATTTTTTTAGCTATTGTGAACGTATGGCGCAGATGTTTTATCCTGAGCGTTAAATTATAAAACTAAAAATTTTGTTACTTCTAAAATACTAACAAAGTGCTTAAGGCTTGTAATATTTTTGATAAATCGAGGCATAAGTTCCATCTTTTTGAATGTTGAGAATGGCTTTATTTATTGCCTCAATTAATTTTGCTTTATCTGCGAGAGCGACGATACCATAACCTTCCCCTAATGCCTGGTCAGGGCCTACCAGTTTAATATTATAAAAATTATTATTGGATAACTCATGTGCAATGGCATTATTAAGCACAATCACATCAATTTTATTTTGTGCCAAAGCAGATAAGAGATCGGCCGTAGCCTGATAAGCAATAATTTGATTATGAGTACTGTAAGGTGATTGCAGCAGCAAGTTATAAAAAGTACTTTTAATGACACCAATTTTTTTGTTTTTTATGTCAGCAATCTTATTGATAGAGCCGCTTTTTAAAGTAACAAACTGAATCTTACTGACGGCATAAGGAAGACTAATGGCATAGTGTTGCAAATTAGCCGATGTATAGGGTTTGGCTTGAACGAGTAAATCAATGTCGCCATTGTCCAATAACTTTAATTGATTATTTAAGGTTATATCTTCGTAGACGCATTTTTCTCCAATGCGTTTGCATATATCATTCATGATATCAATGCAAAAACCAAAGTAATACGGACCCTTAGCCGTATTAACGCGTTCGACAATAGGAAGTCCTGAGAGCGTGATACCCACTTTTAATGGGCTGCTAAAAGCGCGCGCGCAGATGCACAGTACCAAGATAAAGACCACTATGCTTCGCTTTTGGATTTTGGTTAAGCTCATGTTATTCCATTGCTTTTTTCTTAGACTTTACGTAGTGAACTATGCTCTTGTCAATGTTAGGACTTGAGATAGATGAGTTTTTTTTCTAGGAAATTACTACGTGTTAGTTTTTTTTATTATGTTCGAGATCATAAAATAAACGGCAGGGAGCACAAATAAAGTAAATAATGTACCGATGCACAAGCCGCCAATAAGCACTGTGCCTATCGCCTGTCTGGCTTCGGCTCCCGCATCATGTGAGAGGACTAAGGGGATAGCGCCAAAAACCATAGCGCCTGTAGTCATAAGGATAGGGCGTAGCCTTAATGAGCACGATTTTTTTATTGCGTCTGCTAAAGTGAACCCTTCTTTCTGCAACTGGTTGGCAAATTCTACAATCAAAATCCCATGCTTACTGATCAGTCCGACTAAAGTGACCAGTCCAACTTGAGTAAAGATATTTAGAGATTGGCCAAATAAGTACGCGAACAGTAATGCCCCAAAACACGCTAAAGGTACGGTGAACAGAATAATAAACGGATAAACAAAGTTTTCGAATTGTGCTGCAAGAATGGCATAAATAAAGAGAATTGCTAATGCGAATAACAAAACCATGGTATGTGATGACTCATTATAGGCTTTAGCAGCACCTGTCCAACTTAATTTATACTGGTGGGGGAGATTGTCTTTCGCCAATTTCATGAGTTTATTCATTCCATTTTTAAAGGATAGTTGTTTGGGTAATTGGGCATATAAAGTGGTCGAACGCATTTGATTGACGTGTTCCAGTGCTGTGGGTTGTGCGTGTCGCTTCATTTGTGCTACGGAACCTAACGAAACGCGTTTTCCAGTGGGAGTCGTAAGATACAGTTCATCTAAAGTCCAAGGTTTAGATGAACCTTCCAATGTTAGGTTATAGGACACACCATCTTTTTGAAAAGACATGGACTTATCGCCACTGAAAAACACCTCTATGGTTTTCGCCAATTGTGCTGGCGTCAAGTCCAATTGAGCTAAAGTATTTTTATCTATATTGATAGAGTATCCCATGGAATCAAGACGTAAATCATAGCGAGTAGAGGCAAATTCTTTACTTTGATCTAACAATTTTTTTAAATGCTCTGTTGCTTCAAATAACTGTCGGAAATTTTCAGTAGTGGAAATAACGAGTTCCAATTCTGAATTGTTGCGCGCATCATCTACTCCAGGTAAGCCGGAATCCCAGCTCCAGACAGAAGCATCTACTGAGGGTAATTGCTCTGTTTTCGGTTTTAATGAAGTAACAATTTGCTCTGCAGAACGATTTCTTTGCTTATGGGGTTTTAAAGGCATGACAATGCTGCTACCCCAATTTCCAAGAAAAGTTAATGTATTGTTCGCCTCAGGGATTTTACCTATAGACTGCTGGATGCGTTTCGTATTGGCCTCCAACGTATCTAAGTTATCCCCAGATAGAGGAGGGGTATAGATTCCTATTAAGCTGCGATCTTCCTTGGGTGCTGTTTCACCGGGCATTATTTTATAAAAGAGTACGCTTAGACTTAATGACAAGAAGAGTAGGAAGAGTGTGGTTTTTTTTCGATAAATTATTACGCTTAGTAATTTATAATAGTATTGGGCCAGTGCATTCAGGAAATTATCGATAGCAGGCCATAAATGTTTGGTATTTTTATGTAGGAAAGTGGCACACATTAAAGGGGATAGGGTTAGAGCAACTACTCCTGAGATGAATACACTCCCGGCCAAAGCCACAGCAAATTCGATAAATAGCTGACCAATCATGCCATCAATCAAAGCAATAGGTGCATAAACACTGGTTAAGGTGAGTGTCA
Source organism: Legionella sp. 39-23 (assembly GCF_001897665.1). Lineage (NCBI taxonomy): Bacteria > Pseudomonadati > Pseudomonadota > Gammaproteobacteria > Legionellales > Legionellaceae > Legionella > Legionella sp. 39-23. Next base: position 33,014 of record NZ_MKTO01000042.1, read on the forward strand.
TCGCAATAATAGCAAACCCTATTTGTTTGGAGCCTTTAAGGGCTGCCTCCATAGGTGATAAATCATCTTCGATATGACGCCAGATATTCTCAAGAACAATAATCGCATCATCTACAACCAAACCAACGGCCAATACCATTGCCAGAAGGGTCATTTGGTTTATCGTAAAGCCGGCAACTTTCAAAAATAATAAAGAGCCAAGAAGTGAAATTGGGATTGCAATTAAGGGAATTATTGTAGCGCGAACATTGCGTAAAAAGATAAAAATGATGGCTAAGACTAAGAAAATGGACTCAAGAATGGACGATTGGATGTTTTTAAGAGATGCTTTAATGAATTCGGATTGATCAATAATAATTCGAGTTTTGATGTCATCAGGCAAACCTTTCTTCAAGGCCCTCAGTTCTTTGCGTACACTTTGTGATACTTCAATTGGATTTGCATCATTAGCACGATTAATAGCAAGTACTAAACCTGGATGCCCATTGACTTTGACACGAAATTGGTTGTTATCCGTAGTTAATTGAATTTGGGCTAATGACTTAAGAAAAACAGGATGGTGGTTTTGCGTTTTAATCACCAAGTTTTCATAATCTTCTGGAGTTTTTAATTCGAAATCAAGTGTCGTTGGGATCTTATTCTGATAATTACCTGCTGGCAGAGATAAGTGGTTGTTGTCAATTGCATTAGCAATCTCATCGACATTGATGCCAAATGTATATAATTTTTTTTGATCTAAGCGAACTGCATACGTGAACGGTTGTCCCCATACTTCGACTGAGGCAACTCCTTTTAGGCTTCGAAACACATTTTTCAGATTCAAATTAGCATAGTGTGTGAGTTCGCCGAAATTTAACGAAGAAGATTCCAGCGCGATGCCTATAAACGGTAAGCCATCTGCTTGTCTTTGGCGTTCAATTATGGGTGTTTTTACTGCTGATGGAAGCTGGGCTAATCGTGCTGCTTCATGCGTGGCATTCAGAGCTTTCTCCATAGGGGTTCCGGGGCGAAATCGCAAGGTAATGCGCGAGCTTCCCGCATTAGAACGCGATGTCATCATCTCCACTCCTTCTACGCCAGCAAGCTGATCTTCTAACACATTAGTGACTACAGATTCGACTAATTCAGGGCTGGCATTGGGGTAGTTGGTGTTTACTGTAATGATTGGAAAACTGATGTTGGGATATTCTCTTAAGGATAATGAATGGAAACACAACATTCCCAAAAGCAGAATCATGCAATTAAGAATAATTGAAATAACTGGATGTTTTAAAAAATAGCTCGTAAACGTCATAACCGGCTGGCTAACCTTTATAAATTGAGACGTCCAGTCCTGGATATAATCGTTCGGGGTTTTTACTCACTATTTGATCCCCAGATTTTAATCCTGAAATAATTTCTACCTTATCTTTTTCTTGTATTCCTGTTTTTACGGCAATAAGCTCTATTTTTTTATCAACTACCTTATAAACGTGTGTTTTACCTTGTTTGAGAAATAAAGCTTGTGTGGGAATGATCAGAGTCTCTGTTTTTTTATTCACGACAAGCTGGCTGGATACGCTTGCGCCGATTAAGCAACGAGTGCATTGTATATCCACATCAGCAGGACACATATGTGTTTCATCATCTATCATTTTTTGTACGTGGTTCAAATGATAGCGCTGATTAAATATATAAATAGGTTGGTTTTCTGCAATAGCGTGATTATTGGTGCAAGGAATATCAATTTCTACGCTTAATGAATTAGGATCGTAAATGGTAACAATAGGCACACCTTCTGTTACTTGTGCTCCTTCTTTAATTTTAAATGCACCAATCACGCCATCAAATGGAGCATAAAAACGCATGTTTTTGAGCTCTATTTTAGTTCTAGCCCTTTCCTTTTGTGAATCTATCCAGATTCTTTTTTTCTCTTCGACTTCTCGAGCACTGACAAAGCCTGTTTTTTGCAAGCTTTTTAGGCGTTGGTATTGAGTGTTTTCTAGTTGTTCTGTTTCTTTTGAAAGTTGATAGCTTCGCTCAATATCCGGATTAGTTATTTTAGCAATTAAGTCACCTTTTTTGACTGTTTGTCCTGAGCTCATAAGGGTATCAAGCATCCCAGAACCTTTGGCAACAAGTATGGTTGCATGTTTAGGGCGTATGGTACCGATAAGTTTTATCGTTTTTTCAATAGTCGATGGAGTTACAGTAACTACTTCAACTATTTTAATAGGAGGTGGAGGAGAAATACTCGCATGATAATAGAATATATAGTAAACGCTCAGGGCAGTGAGTATGGTGCTTGACAATCCAATAGTCTTATACCGGGAACACAGGGTGTTCCTTACTCTTCGGATGATTAATCGCAGACTCACGAGATGCACCTCAATTGGGAATCAGATTGACTATCTGTCATGGTGATTATGGCTTGAATCCAGGAGGGATCATTATTCAGGCTCGGAACGGTAATTAATTCGTTCCCTCCTAAGGTGGTCCATTGTTGTTGGAGACGAATTCCTATTTCTTCAAGTGTTTCTAAACAGTCGGCAACAAATGAGGGACAAATAATAACTAATTTTTTAATTCCTTTCGCAATCAATTCAGCAAGAATTTGATCTGTATAAGGTTTTACCCAAGGTGTTTTACCTAGCCTTGATTGAAAAGCGGTACTGTAACTGTTGGTCGCTAAACCCAGTTCATTTGCCAATAAACGGCTCGTCTCATGGCATTGGGCTCTGTAACACCAATGAATGCTGTCTGTTAAAGTAGGACAAGATTCAGTGCATATTGATTTACAACTCACTTTGGTGATTTGGCGTTCAGGAATCCCATGATAGCTAAAAAGGACATGGGCTTGTTCATGAAGATAGGATTTAATGATTTGGGCTTGTGCTTTCAGGTACGCTGGATGTTGAAAAAAATCACTAATAATACGAATTGATGGAATCAAATCCCAGGAGCTAATGATGCGCATGGCTTCTGCAATAGATGAGCCATTAGCTGCTGATGAGTATTGTGGATATAAAGGTAAAATAGTAATGGATTCGCAATCGCGTAACTGATTTAAGGCTGTTTCGATCGAAGGGTTTCCATAGCGCATACCAAGAGCAATTATTGATTCTGACCCCACTTCTTTTTGTATTTGGTTTACTAGACTCTTACTATGAACTAATAATGGCGAACCTTGTTCAGTCCATATGGATTGATACGCACGCGCAGAACGTTTTGTACGAAACGGTAAAATGAATGCATAAACCAATATATAACGGAGCACTGCGGGGAGATCGACAACCCGTTTGTCGGTAAGAAATTCGCGTAAATAACTCCTGACAGATGAAATTTCTGCACTGTTAGGGGTACCAAGATTTATAAGTAACAAGCCACGCTTCATCAGTAATTCACTGACCACAAATAGAATAGGGCCATCATACATGAAGACGGTTTGTAATTCAGTACTTGTTTGAAATTTGATCTTCTTGGGGCTTGTGGACGCAGCACCACCATGATACTGCGTTAACTTAATCAAGCCATTTCAGCATCAGCATTCTCATTGAGCACTATTACATTAGCTGCGTGTAGACCTTTATCACCAGTTTCTACATCGTAATTAACTGCTTGTCCTGGTACTAATGTTTTGTAGCCTGTGCCATGAATCGACGAGAAATGAACAAAAATATCATCGCCACCATTTTCTGGAATAATAAAACCCCAACCTTTGGCATTATTAAACCATTTAACTTCACCTTTAGCCATGTTTCCTCCTTTTCCAGAGCCTTATTTGTAGACTCTACTGTTTCTCAATTGCCCTGACTTTTCTGTCAATTGAGCAATTGCATTCATCCATAAATGACAATTGAACCTATTTTTCTAATAGGTAGTTTTAACATAACGTAAAACAGACTCACTACTCAATAGTATTTTTTATAAAAAAAATAATTATTGTTAATAATTCCTTAAGTTGTTTATGCTAAGTTATAAGTATAGGTGTAACAGGAGGAGTTCAGATGAGTCAATTCAGCACTTCTAAAATGTTAGGGAAACTAGCTGCGGGACAAGGCAAACCTCAGTTTGCAAGCGTTTCTTCGCAGAAAATAGAGGAAGTTGGAGAAGAAATTGCTGCGCCGAAACATCAATTAACGCCCTCTGCAAAACCATCTGCGGAATTAGATATGAAAAATGTTCTCGGCGCGAGCCTAGCACCACAATTTTCAAAAGGATATTCTCCGATGGATAAAAAATAATTTATTTAGTAATCGTTATCCGTATAAAAAAAGCAATCATCCGTAAACTATAAAACCCTCTCCTAGTCAGAGAGGGTTTATTTCACTTGTTAAGATCATAATAATATTCATTAAAAGTACGAATTGTTGTAAAAATACTATTAATATTCTCCGGACAAGGGTGCCAAAGCCTGTATTTAGGTATATACTTTTTTTATAAAGAGTTATTTTTTATTTGAGGTATAAAGGCATGGCAGGGTTTGCTGAAACAGCACATTGGAGAGATTCTGCTCGTAGCGCTCGCTTTTTTATAGTAGATGCTCGAGCCGCATTCCCTATATTCTTATTTCTAATGCATATTAGAATATGGACTGGAGTTCTTGTTTTAATCTCTGCAGTGTTTTTTGGGATTATTGAACATTATGGTTTTACGGTGCCAGTTTTTTTAAGGTGGATAAGAAGTACCTTAGCTGGATCACTGAAGTCTGCAAAACCATGGTGGCGATAACATGGAAAGAGATATTAGTAAAAGTCTGTCAGTTATTGCGGCAAGTTTAAATGCAAAATTTTATCTTAATGATAGATTTGTAAGTTATGAGGAGGTTTTTGCCGATACAGGTTTGTTGCCTGCGATTGCAAAACGAGCGGATCAATTGTGCTCCCTATGTCTTGGGTATGGATTAGGGGCTACGTTTGATGAGGCTGAAGGTGCTTTGTTAGGACTAAGAGTTATTTTTGATGAGGTAACACCTAATGTTTTGCGGTTATTATGTATGACTGATGTGTTAAATGAGTTGATACAAGGTGGACCAAGTCGTGACTATACCCCTTTGGACGAGTTAATGTACGACTAGGTGTATTTTATTAAAATATATTGTAAATAAATCGTAAGCTTTGATGATTATAGATGCATTTATAGTTAATTTTGATAGACTATGTTAATTAAAGATTTTATGTTTAGGGGTAATGCTATGGGATTTTTTAAACAAGAAAGTGGTGACCTGAAGACCCAGATTGAAACTGAATGCAAAACACCTATTGAAAGAATGAAATCAGTGATGGATGCAAGCGGTCGCAATACCAGTGATCTTCTAGAGGGAGCTCAGATGTTGGATGTCGTAACTCAGGTAATAGCTAACCCAAATACATTGCCGAAAGAGGCCATGAACAATCAAGAAGCGACGCCACAAACTCCTACTCCTGGAGCCAAGGAACAACTTCAAGCACTTAAACAATCTCGTGAGAACGCTCAAGAAGAGAAAGGTGCTGAAGAGACGACTAGCTATGGTATGTAAAGGAATTGAGTTCAGTATCTAGGTAAAAAATAATAATTTTTGTTATGCTCACAAAGAGAGTCTTTTCTCTTTGTGGATTTTATATTTTTTATATAATCGAAATTACTGTTATACTCCATAATACTGCATTGATTTCTCTTTTAAAAATAAACCTGGTTTTATGGCAAACGAAAATTTCACTAAAGAGCATAATGATGCGATTCTTAAAGCGCTGGATTATGCAATTCAAAATGGCCCCTGGGATAAATCGAATTTTCTACGGTCAATCGGTAATCGTTTAATCGGAATTCGCGATAATTTTTCCAAAAAAATTAATATGCGCAGTCAATCACAAATTCAATCGGATACTAATCTGGCAAATCGCCTTGCTTTGCGAGGCAATCAGCAAGAAGTTTTCATTTCTTTATATACTTCAGACGGTTCTAATATTCAATCTTGGGAAAGGATAATTATTAATTTGCCGCGCCAAATGATTTCTCGTCCGATTTATGGAAGTGAAGAGCAGGTGCAGGAATTAATCAAATCAAAAGAAAACAAGCAGAATGAAGCTTATGTAGGTATCTATATCAATAATACCGATATGATTCACCTTGCCCCAGATAAAATCTTACATGATAGGTTAGGAAATCCTTTATTAACGTTAAAAGACAGATCTTTAGACTTAGAGAATATTACCCGGTTTGTCCATATCAGCGGTGTTTATAAATATTCACGTGGCCGTTTAATCAAAGAATCGTGAGTTTTAATATCTCTCTTTGTTGCTATGCTTGCGAATCGCTCGCAAAATTATCCTAGAGCAGTATATACTTATAAAGACAAACTATTTTGAAGTAATCACTAATGGCACAACAACCGCAACAACAAGGTCAAGATAGTGGCATGGGTCCAATATGGGTCATGGTACTATTGTTTATTACGGTGTATCTAATTTGGAAAACAGGACATCAGTATATTGTGATGGTTGTTTTTCAAATTAATATTTGGCAAGCAAAACTTGTTAACCTTTTTGTCCATAATGATCAGCTCGCAGGCTTGATTCAAATCATGCAAACAATAGATCCCAATGCAGTAGATTGGAATCAACTATTAGATACAACACGTGCAGTTGGCGACTTCATGCGTTATCCAGTAGTGATTGTCCTACTTGCTTTAGCAGTGCTTTTGTATCAATCAAATATCACTTTAAAATTCCGTAAAATTTATGATATGAAAAAATTGCGGGAGCAAGAGCAGTTTAATTGGCCTGCAATTATGCCTATAGTTAAAGAAGATTTGGTCGCTCAGGATATCAATAAAGGTACTTGGGCTATGGCTTTGACGCCAATGGAATTTGCACGTAAATACAATTTATTAAAAAAAGAAGATGTTTTATTAGACAATCCTGTACCTGGTCAAGAAATGACGGCGGGGATACGCAGAGGTGATGCAAAACGAGTTTTTACTTTGCAATTAGGCCCTTATTGGGATGGTTTCGAGCATTGTTCGCCCCAAGCTTATGCCTTAGCTGCTGTTTTTATGGCACGTATTAATCGGGATAGAGATGCGGCAAACAATATTTTATCTACACTAGATAGAACTTATGTTACAGGAAAACTGGATTATTCTGTTGCCAGACCTACGATAGAAAAATATAAAAATACAGAACTTATCCAGGAAGTTGTTACAAAACACGCCTATACTCTATGTATAATGGCATCATTACTCGAGAAAGCTCGGATGGACGGGGTTGTTCCGAGCTCTGAGTTTTTATGGTTAAGGCCCGTTGATAGGCGTTTATGGTATATGCTTAATTGTGTTGGTAGACAAACTCCCTTTTCTGAGGTCGCAGGTGCGTTCGCTCACTGGAAAGCTGAGAAAGAAATGGGGCGTCGTTCTTTAGTGCCTATGGTTGATGAAGCGATTAAAGCTTTGGAAATCGCCATAAAAGAAGTTAAATTAACACCCCGACAAATGCAGGAGTTAGAGCCATGATGCGCGGTATTGAATCACGTCATGAGTTAGATCCCACCCTCCTACTTAGGGACACACGGACGCTTACCCAACGGCTGGCGGATTTTTTTGCAGATCCCACGAATATTGCGATTGTGTTGTTTACCTTGTCAGCGATGTCGTATTACTTCTCAGAAGCAGCAACCTTATTGATGCTAGTGGGGGGCGGATGTTTTCTTTATAGTTACACACGGAAACAAAAATTGCCTTTCCGTCTTCCACTCATTTCTCGTGTCAAAGACTACAATGATATGAAGCCAGGTGTTAACAAACCGAATATGGCTCGAGGGATTGCGTTTTTTGGTAACGATCGCAAAACAGGCCATGAATTATGGTTTGCTAATGATGACATGCGTACGCACGCACTAATTTTCGGCTCCACTGGTAGTGGTAAAACAGAATGTTTGGTCTCGCTTGCTTTTAATGCTTTAGTACAAGGAAGTGGTTTTATTTATGTCGATGGTAAAGGGGATAACTCCCTCTATGCTAAAGTGTTCTCCATGGTTCGCAGTATGGGGCGTGAAGATGATTTACTTCTGATTAACTTCATGACTGGTGCGCGAGATATTATTGGCCCACAAGAAAGAAGGCTGTCGAATACGTTTAATCCGTTTTCACAAGGCTCCTCCAGTATGTTAACCCAGCTTGTAGTCAGCCTGATGGGGGATTCAAAAGGAGGCGGCGACGGTGATATGTGGAAAGGTCGTGCTATTGCCTTCGTTGAAGCCTTGATGCGTCTTCTGGTGTATATGCGTGATGAGGGCGCGATACTTTTGGATGCTGATACCATCCGTAACTACTTTGATTTAACCCGATTAGAAACCATAGTCGTTGATAAAATCTTCCCACGCGATAATCAGGAAAGTGTGAACATCGAACAGATTCCAAAATTAGTTACAGACCCTTTACGTAACTACTTAGGTACTTTGCCAGGGTATAATAAAGAGAAAAAAGGTAAGCAAGTATCACAGGTTTTGGAACAACACGGTTTTATCACCATGCAGCTGGTCAGGGCGTTTTCATCCTTGGCGGATACTTATGGACATATAGTGCGTACCAATCTAGCTGAGGTAGATTTTAAAGACGTGGTCTTGAATCGCCGAATTCTCGTTGTACTCTTACCCGCATTAGAAAAATCTCCTGATGAGTTATCTAACTTAGGTAAGATTATTGTTTCTTCCTTAAAAGCGATGATGGCAGCAGGTTTAGGAGAGGACGTTGAAGGGGACTATCGAGATGTAATCTTGAGAAAACCAACCAATGCACCTACTCCTTATATGTGTATCCTTGATGAGTATGGATATTATGCTGTACAAGGTTTTGCAGTGGTTCCTGCGCAAGCGCGTTCTCTAGGGTTCTCTGCTATTTTTGCAGGACAAGATTTACCCGCTTTCCAAAAAGCTTCAAAAGAAGAAGCTGCGTCTATCGGTGCAAACACAAACATTAAAATATGTATGAAACTGGAAGATCCAACTGAAACCTGGGATTTCTTTACCAAAACGGCAGGTGAGGCTTATGTAACCAAAGTTGATTCATTCCAAGCCAAAGATACCAGCATGGCAAATACCTACATGGACAGTAAAAGCTCTTCATTTGAAAAAAGAGCTCGTGTTGACCTACTGGATTTAAAAGAACAAACAGAAGGTGAGGCGCATATATTCTTCAAGTCAAAAATTGTTCGTGCACGAATGTTTTATGCGAATCCTAAGCCAGTGAAGCAGTTGAAACTAAATCAATTTTTAAAAGTGGAAGCCCCTCCAGACGATTACTTAATGAGATTGCAAAGACAATTAGTCTCATTCCAATCCATTTTGGAAAGTGGTGATTTGTCAATTAACAAGACGGTGGAAAATGAAGAAATTACCCTTATTTCCAAGTTGTTACGTGAATCACCAATAGACGAGCCCATAGAGCGAGGTGTATCTGCTTTAATTGCGTTTCATGGTCATAATGAGCCAGAACCAGTTGAAGATTTGATTGAGGAAGAAGTCGAAGGTGCATTAACAATATTTAGTGGTTTACGAGAAAATGTAGGTGCTCCGCCAATTTTAGTGAGCGATAAAGTGACATTCGCAGAGGCATTACTACCTATTAATGAAACACGTAATCAGATGATGAATATCGAACGCTTGGCAGGTGCTAAGGATAAATATGCGGGCACGGTTGCGAATGAACTGGTTAAAGATTTCCAATTGGCAACGAGTTATCCTCCAGAAGAAAGAGACTTTATTGCGCCAGATGAATTAACTGATCTGGTAAGATCCTTATCCGCAAAAATTGCTACAGAACGCGAAAATGCAAATAAAAGCTCTGAAGAGTAGTTAAACAATTATTTATCAATACCGAAAAAATTGAGCTGTGTCTATTCATGGCTCATTTTTTTTGAGTTTGAAGTATGGAATTAATTTTTTGGTAATGCGTGAGTCATCATATAAACGCTCCTTTCTTGTACTACTTGCATCGTATTTTATTTCACGACAGCATATGCCTAAAGAAGCTTATTCACATTTTTTAATTTTGCGAAAAAATAATCCTGACCGCCACGTTTTTATTCAATGAAATGTAAAAAAAAAAATAAATTTTTAAAAAAATAGCTATTTTATCGAATTCATTGTAACGTAATGATTTGTATGTTTTTCTTAAAGATGGAACACACACAACAGAACTACAGTCAGAATCATTTTATTGAACTTTGAGGATAGTGAGTGAGATCGGTACGTATTAATCTAATCCGGGCTGTTGGGGTGATTGCCTTAATTATGTTAACTGCCTGTAAAGGTGACCAGTGGGCGCTAGAAAAAGTAGAGCCTAAATATCCCTGTAAGGTTCTCGGTGCCTGTGATGCCACCATCATGAAGCTCACTAAAAAACTAAATAAACAAGGGGTAAAAGTAATTACTATCGGTCAGGATTATATGATTAGTATTCCTGCCAGCTACTTATTTGAACCAGAAACACCACGTCTAAAATGGAAGTCGTATCCTTTATTAAATGAAATCGCTGTGTTTCTGAAACAATTTCGCAAGATTGCAATTAATATAGCCAGTTACAGCAACAAATACGTATCACCACAAAGAGAGCATGCATTAACTTTAGCGCGATCTAGGGTGGTTAGTGATTATCTTTGGTCTCAAGGAGTGGATAGCCGTTTTATCTTTACACAAGGATTAGGTAGTGATAAACCTATTATTTCATTCATGCGAGGCGGTGATAATTCAGTAAATGCTAGGGTAGAAATTACTTTCAGGCGAGCTGTGGCGTAGGGGACATAATGAGTCGTGAAACATGGGGATTGATCAAGGGTAGTAAGAATTTTTACGTTAACTCATATAGACGCGGGTTGACGACGTTGATTATATCCCTGCTGTTGAATTGTATTTTTGGCGTTTTAATCGCTTATATTTATTTAACTGAGCCTGAGCGGGATTTTTATGCAACGAGTGGTATAGCACCACCTATTCAATTGCAGCCTCTGCTGGCTCCAAATTATTCATCGAACGCGTTACTTCCTCCTGATCCGCCTGCGGAGAATGAAGATAAAGTGATACCACAATAAGCATTAAATAGAGGACATTATGGCTGAAGATTCCTTGACAGTTGTCGCACTAAGAAACAAATTTTATAAGGACAGCCAACGTAAGGTAATGCTTGCGTTGTTAATTGCTCTTGTTGTCAATATTGTTTTAGCTGCACTATTAGTGTACATGATCACTCACCCCCCAGCTCCTAAATATTTTGCTACCAGTATTAATGGCCGTATTACACCACTGTTCCCTTTGAGTGAACCAAACCAGTCGGATTCGGCTGTATTGCAATGGGCGAATCAGGCTGCGATTGCTGCATTTACTTACAATTTTGTTAACTATAGAGACGAATTACAGGCTTCATCTGGATTTTTTACCGCCGAAGGTTGGGACCAGTTCCTAAGTGCTTTACAACAATCAAATAACTTGGATGCAGTCAAAGCCAAAAAACTGATTGTTTCTGCAGTGGCAACACGAGCACCTATTATTTTGCAAAAAGGTGTTTTAAATGGAAACTTTTCATGGCGAGTACAAATGCCTATATTGGTAACCTACCAGAGTGCGAGTGAGTTTACTCAACAAAATAATGTGGTTACTATGTTAATTACTCGTGTATCTACTTTAAATTCGCCGAGAGGGATAGGTATATCGCAATTTGTTGTAGGACCTGCCACAGGTGGAGTGTCTTAATGAAAAAGCTGAGTTGGTTTTTAAAGTTTTGTTTGTTGCATGGAATAGTCTATTGGGTTCCGGCTCCTGTCTATGCGCAGGATCAATCAACAGATAGCGCTCAGCAGGCCTTACAACAGTTGCGTTTATTGCAACAACGGTTATCACAAAATCAGCCAGGAGGACAAAATCAGGCACTAGGACAAAATCAACCGGCACCGGCAGGAGCTCAAGCAGGGCAAAATCCAACTCCTGCGCAAAATCCGCCAGCGGATCAAGGCCCCAATATTCCTATTCCGCTTGCTGGGAATATTTATAAAGGTCCTCCTCCAAGACCTGAGAATCCTGCTGCGCCCAATCCTAATGCGCCGCAGATAGTAACGCAAAATGATGAGCAAATCATTGATAATAAAGCATTTAAAGATATGACAAAAAGTATCTATCCAATGAACCCAGGACAAATTGGCCAATTAAGGCAATTACATGACACCATGGAGTATGCTAAGGCTTCGCCCGCAGGAACCCCACCAAAACCTACAGCAACTTCTCAATTTGTAAATTTGTCTCCGGGCTCAACCCCACCGGTCATACGTTTGGCTCAAGGGTTTGTTTCTTCATTGGTTTTTCTTGATTCCTCGGGAGCGCCATGGCCAATTGCCGCTTATGATTTGGGAGATCCTAACTCATTCAATATTCAATGGGATAAAACAAGCAATACCATAATGATTCAAGCAATGAAGTTGTACAATTATGGTAATTTGGCTGTGCGTTTGAGAGGTTTAAATACGCCAGTAATGCTTACTTTAATACCAGGACAAAAAGCAGTTGATTATCGAGTTGATTTACGTGTTCAAGGTTTTGGACCAAATGCTAAAAGTATGCCATTAGAAACAGGGATTCCCCCCTCAGCTAGTGAATTACTTCTTCATGTTTTAGATGGTGTACCTCCTCCTGGAAGTAAACGCTTAACTATTACAGGAGGAGATGCGCGTGCTTGGTTAGCCAATGACAGAATGTATGTTAGAACAAATCTTACTATATTGTCACCGGGCTGGTTGGCAAGTATGACCAGCGCAGATGGGACTCATGCATATGAAATGCACAAATCTCCGGTGTTACTCGTTTCCTGGCATGGGAAGGTCATGCAGCTCAAGGTAGAAGGGTTATAAATGGCTGGCAGAAAAGAAAATATTAAATCACTTTTTTCAAACACTCGTACCCGAGTTATTATTATTTTTACAGCAGTATTATTAGTGATTGCTGTGGTAGTCGGGTATATAAAATTAAAATCGATAGGTACAGGCCCTTCAGCACAGGCGACTCTTGGACATGCTCCTGGAGGCATCCAGTCCATTCCTGGGGTCCTCAACCCAACTGCCCAATATGCCAAATTACAGGAAGAACAAAATGTCAACCAGGCACAAAAAGCAGAGCAAAGTGGTGGCAGTGCAATTCCAACGATTATTCGAACTCAATCTTTAGGAGAGGGGGTTGGTGTTATTGGTTCTCAAGGTGGGCAAAGTGGCGTAGGATTTGCTACTTTAGCGCGTGAAAATGAAGAAGGCGCTCAAAAAAGTCTATGGTTGCAAGCATTACAAAACGGTGGTTGTTCAAAGACAGTGGTACAACAGGTTGTTAGCCAAGGTGCGCAATTAACTGATCTAAAACAAGCATGTAGCTGTGCTCAGTTAAAGGACAATGGTTTTTCTTTACAGGATCTGAATCCAGTTTGTCCCTGTAAAGAATTAAAAGCTGCGGGATATAATGCCAGACAACTTAAAGATGCAGGCTATACTGCCTCAAGATTAAGAGATTGCGGCTTTAATGCGTGCGAATTACGTAATGCAGGTTTTACTGCTCAAGAGATGAAAGATGCAGGTTTTTCTGATGATGAATTGAAAGGGGCCGGGTATTCTCCAGAGGAAATAGCTAAAGCCAGTGGTTTGCCAGCAGGAATAAGCGCTGCGGATGTATTAAAAGCAGGATGTAGTGTTGAAGGATTGACCAAACTACGTAAAGCAGGTGTTACAGCTTCAGCAATTCGTAGGATAAGTGGATGTAGTGCAGAGCAATTAAAAGCAGCAGGGTTTACTGCTAAAGAGTTGCGCGATGCGGGCTTTAGCGCAGCGGATTTAAAACGAGCTGGTTTTACCCCAGAGGAATTAAAAGCGGCAGGATTTACTGCTCGAGATCTATTAAATGCAGGATTTACTCCAGACGACCTTGCTAAAGCAGGATACTCCGCAGCAGAGATAAAGGCAGCAGAGGCTGAGCTTCCGCCAGGTATTACTGCTGATGATGTAAAAAAAGCAGGTTGTGATGTTGATGCATTAAAAAGAGAAAGAGCTGCTGGAGTTAGCGCGACTTTAATTAAACAATATGCTGGATGCAGTGCTCAAGCATTAAAAGCAGCGGGCTTTACCGATGCGGAATTAGCTAATGCAGGCTTCACTCCAGCACAAATTAGTGCGGCTACTCCTCTAACTGATGCACAAATCAGAGCTGCGGGTTGTAACCCAGATAATTTGAAAAAGCTTTTTGCAGCCGGTGTTTCTGCCAAGCGGATTAAAGAATTAAATGGATGTAGTGCTGAAGCATTAAAGAATGCGGGTTACGATGCAAAATCATTGCTTGATGCCGGGTTTACTCCAGCGCAACTTCTTGCTGCTGGGTTTACTCCTAAGGACTTACAAAATGCAGGATTGAATCCAGCAGATATCATTGCAAATGGTCGTGTAGCCGATTGCAGTGTTGAGTCATTGAAGAAAGCAAGAGCCGCGGGTGTTAGTGCTTTGACAATCAAGAAAACGCTTGGATGTTCAGCAAAAGCACTAAAAGATGCTGGTTATACAGCTAAAGAGCTTAAAGATGCAGGATTTACAGCTGCTGAACTAAAAGCTGCGGGTTTTAGTGCTAAGGACTTAAAAGATGCTGGATTCACAGCTAAAGAATTAAAAGATGCAGGTTTTAGTGCCAAAGACTTAAAAGATGCAGGTTTTAGTGCCAAAGACTTAAAGGATGCAGGTTTTAGCGCCAAAGACTTAAAAGATGCAGGCTTTAGCGCTAAGGATTTAAAGGCAGCAGGATTCAGCGCTAAGGATTTAAAAGATGCAGGCTTTAGCGCTAAGGACTTAAAGGATGCAGGCTTTAGCGCTAAAGACTTAAAGGATGCTGGATTTAGTGCCAAAGACTTAAAGGATGCTGGATTTAGTGCCAAAGACTTAAAAGATGCGGGTTTTAGCGCTAAGGATTTAAAAGATGCTGGCTTTACAGCAGCCGAAATGAAGGCAGCAGGTTTTAGTGCTAAAGATTTGGCTGATGCCGGATATAGCGCTGCTGATTTAAGAAACGCTGGATACAGTCCTACCGAACTTCAAAATTTGGCAGTTGCTCCCACAGGCGCGGGATCGCAAGTAGCGGGCTTGGGCGCTCCAAATCTGCAACAGGGCACATTTAACATTGGTGGAATCCCCACTATGGGTCAGGGGGCGGCAGGAACTCCAGTACTGCCAGGATCCGCTGCTAGTAATGAACAGTTGCAAGCCATTATCAATAGACAAAATGAGCAGCAAGCGGAACAAAAATATCAACAAAAAATTCAACAAAAAAGTTCAGATATGTTATCGGCTGCAAACCAATTAATAAGTGAATGGAACAGTGTACCATCACAGAACTTTACTGCAGGTAAGGAAGAAGAGGGTGGTGGAGCAGCGTCTGCTGCAACAGCAGCAGCTGGAGCTGGTCCTGGTGGAACAACAGTTACTCAAACCACAACCACATCAACTACTGACGTTAATATGATTAAAACAGGTGATGTGCTTTTCGCTGTAATTGATACTGCCATTAATAGCGACGAACCAGGACCTATTCTCGCAACTATTGTTTCAGGAAGACTCAAAGGAACCAAATTAATTGGCAGCTTTAATCTACCTTCGAATGCTAACAAAATGGTTATTACATTTAATACGATGTCAATTCCTGGGGCACCAAAAACAACTCCAATTTCTGCATATGCAATTGATCCAAATACTGCAAGAACTGCTCTTTCTAGCAAAACAAATAATCATTATTTGCTGAGATACGGTTCATTATTTGCTTCCTCATTTTTAGAAGGTTTTGGTAATGCATTCCAGTCAGCCAATACAACGGTTACCGTCGGTGGAACAGGTGGCGGCAATAACGTAACTGTTTCTAATGGTGTTGGCCGCTCTACGCTGGAAAATGCTGTAATTGGCTTGGCAACGGTTGGTAAGACTTGGGGACAACAAGCACAAGTATTATTTAATACACCTACAACTGTTGAAGTTTATGCAGGAACTCCCGTAGGTGTTTTATTTACTCAGGATGTGAAATCTTTTTAATTTGATGGCAGGTAAAAATGGCAGATAATGATCAAAACGATGAGTATAAGTTCGCTGAGTTAGATTCTCTTGAGAATGAATCTCTGGAGACTTCAGAGTTTGATACAAAAAGTTCTACTCCTGCAGCACCTGATGGACAGGGGCCAAAAAAGAATATTACACGCAATGCTCTAGTTGTAGTGGGAGTCATTGTTTTTATTATGCTGATGTATAAATTTATCGGCGGGATGTTCTCTAAATCTACTTCCACTCCGACTAAAGAGAATGTAAATCCCGCTCCTATGGCGGAAGTTACTCCCCCTCCTCCTCAGCTGCAACCACAACCTCAGCTACAAACAACGCCAACACAAATTCCTCAAGAACCTATTCAGCCACAGCCCACGGTCCAACCACAAGCGCCGGCTGCGCAAGAGAACAATACAGCGCTACAACAAAAGGTTGCATCTATTGAAGCAAGCCAGCAAACGGTTCAATCTGAAGTGAGCTCAATGAGCCAACAAGTAGGTAATGTCAATAATAATGTCAATGCATTAAATGCACAGATTACCAAACTGAACCAAATGATTAGTGTTTTGAATAATCAAGTCACCAAACAATCTGAAATCATCAATGTGTTAATGGAGCGTACAAAACCCAAACCAGTTAAACGCGTTGTTCGTGTTCGTAACGTAGTTCCACAAATAATTTACTATATAAATGCAGTAATTCCTGGTCGGGCTTGGCTAATTGGCACAAATGGTTCTACACTTACAGTAAGAGAAGGGACAAAAATCGCAGGATATGGGACAGTTAGATTAATCGACTCTATGCAAGGGCGAGTTTTAACGAGTTCCGGGCGAGTAATTAGGTTTAGTCAAGAAGATAGTTGAGGTTTTTATGGCTGATACATGTACAGGCGGATCGGTAGCTTGCTGGATATCGGGTCAAGTAAATATACTAACTAATATCGCAAATTCGTTGATTCCTGTAGAGCGTTTGATTACAGGAGGTGCATATTTGATTGGATGTGCCTTTTTGTTTAAAGCGATCTATAGTTTAAAAGTATATGGCGAGGCGCGGACGATGATGTCGAATAATACAAGCATCAAAGAACCAGTTATGTATTTGTTAGTTGGTGCGATATTTATTTATTTTCCAACGGCTTTTTCGGCATTAATGGTAACCACATTTGGTTATCAAAATGTCCTTTCCTATGCGCCGGTAAGTAGTAATAATCCTACGCTGGATACTTTATTCGGAACTGGAAGCGTCGTTGGAAGACCTTTAACAATTATTATTCAGGTAATTGGCTTAGTCGCCTTTGTAAGAGGATGGGTATTGATTGCGCGTTCTGCTTCGCAAGGACAACCCCCAGGTGGGACTGGTAAAGGTTTAATGCATGTGTTCGGAGGAATATTAGCAATTAACATCATCGGAACACTTGAGATGATTAATAATACTTTATATGGGGGGTAGCAGCAGAGTGGAATGTACTGATTTGTTTTAAAATTTAAATTTGAGGAGAAAAAAGGTGAAAAGCAAACTCATTAGTAAATCTGATTACAAATATTGGATAGGCAGTTTCATTTGCCTAAGCTTATTGGTTTTGTTTAGCCAAGATGCGGCAGCAGGCCAGTCCATAGGGTCGATGGCATCAAACATTACTTCGTCATTTACAAACTTGACAAAACTGATCACCGCAGGTTCTTATCTGGCTGGATTGGGATTTTCAATTGGTGCTATTATGAAGTTTAAACAGCACAAAGATAACCCGACCCAAATTCCAATAGGTACACCAATTGCATTAGTTTTTATCGCTGCGGCTTTATTGTTCCTACCTACAATTTTAGGAGTTACTGGAGCAACAATGTTCGGGGGTAGTGGTGGTACAACTGCTGGACCTACAGGTACAGTTTATTAAGAAGCGGCTAATCGCATAATAGTTGCTTTTATAATAATGGTAAGATTCATTTTGATCCTCTCCCCGTTAAGGGGAAGAGGATCTTTTAATAGGTATTAAAACGAATAATTGCCAAAGTTTATTGTATTCAATGTGAGCCGAGGATATGGCAGTTAATCAAGAACAAAATAAATTAAAATTAATGGCTACGCCTGGTTCATGGCGTTTATATTCTGCAAGAAAGGTTGACGAACGATTTAAGGCGTTTGAGCAAAAAGTATTTCATAGAGACAGATATACATGTAGGTTTTGTGGATTTCAAGCACGCTTATTTCAAGAAGTAGTTAATCTTGATAATAATTATGCGAACAACAAGTTAGATAATTTGGTGACTTCTTGTTGTTTCTGCGCACAGTGTTTTTTTGTTGAATCCGTTGGTGTTGGTGGTTATGGTGGAGGGACATTAATTTATCTTCCCGAACTAACCCAGCCTGAGTTAAATAGTATCTGTCATGTGTTATTTTGTGCGATTACTAATGATACCGGCTATAAATCGAGTGCACAGAATAT
The DNA here is from genome assembly GCF_001897665.1 of Legionella sp. 39-23. NCBI lineage: Bacteria > Pseudomonadati > Pseudomonadota > Gammaproteobacteria > Legionellales > Legionellaceae > Legionella > Legionella sp. 39-23. Next base: position 51,503 of record NZ_MKTO01000042.1, read on the forward strand.
TTATCGAGCATTCAAATTTCGTTCACAACTTGTGGAGGAGAAATTTGGTGAGGGAACCAGTGATCCTGCCATATTTGGTCAGTTAATGATCGATGCAGGAGTGAATGACGAAGAGAGACGATCTCAATTATTTAAAAATATACTTCTATTGCCTTCAAGAGCTAAATTCCGTAAACAAATTGAAAAATGGGCTGCGAGTGCACTAGAAGAAATTTCAAGTTAAAAGAGAGGTAATGGAATGGCGCATTGGTCAGAATCTTTTTTTGAAGGAATAGATACCTTCTTTGCCTGGCTAAGTACTTCGCTCAAGCAAACAACAGAATCTTATATTGAATTAGAAACAGCAGATAGTCCAACTGTGTTGGTTAATCACGATGGTTCTTTATTATCAATTTTGAAAATTGAAGGGGTTTCTGCACTTGTAGGGGCTGAAGAGTTTGACAATTTGGTTGCAGGGTTAACTAATGCATTTCAGGGGGCAATGGGGCGCCCAGGACATGCTTTGCAGGTATATTTTAGCCATGATAAACAAAATATAAGGAAATTGATTCAAGACACTTTTGAACCTGCTACAGCATCTGCAAAACGGCTTGAGCTCAATTTAACGGACTTATTTGAAGAACGTGTCAATTATATGGCTCAATATTGTGCAGAAGAGCGCGTCTATTTTGTACTTATTACCCGACCATTCAACTTACCCTCGGAACAATTAAAAGTAGCAACCAAAACCAAATTTAAGATGATCAAAGATATGAAGGCTCCTCCGTTTAAAAACAGCCAGACTATCTATGCGGCCATCCCTGAATTACGTGATACTCATGATGCTTATGTTCGTGCGGTGATGAACGATCTGGATGCACTACATATTTTCGCTAAATTATTGGAAGTTCATGATGCAATACATGCAATACGCATGACTGCAGATCCAGATTATACGGCTGATGATTGGCGAGCCAGTCTGCCTGGGGATAAAGTGACTGCTAGAGAAATTAATTCTTTTGACGGAGACGCTTCTGATTTATTATGGCCTTCGCTGGCGAAACAAGTATTTCCTCGTGATGCGGATGTATTAGATTTGCGTACAGTCAGGGTTGGAGACAAGATTTACTCATCTACGTACATTGATTTATTTCCCAAGGACATTAGACCATTTATTCAGCTATTTACTCGTATATTGCCGGCACATGTTCCTTGGAGAATCTCTTTTCTAATCGAAAGTGAAGGGCTTGCTACGATTAAACTAAAAGGACTATTGGCAGCAATTTTAACTTTTAGTTCAGCACAAAATCGTTTAATCAGTGACTCGGTAAATTTATTAAAATATTTACAGTTAAATACGGACGAATCTATAGTCCGTTTGCGTGTTGTTGCAACAACTTGGGCGCCTGAGGACAGAATGGCATTATTGCGACAACGTAGCTCTGAACTAGTCAAAGCAATTGAGGGGTGGGGATCAACCGACGTTTCTGAAATTTGTGGTGACCCATTTGGTGGTTTTGTCTCTGGGATGTTGGCGGCTACGCTGAATAGTGCGGCAGTAGCTACTGTTGCGCCACTAAGCTCAGTGATTTCCATACTACCGATTACTCGCCCAGCATCGCCATGGCTAAAAGGTGCATTACTTTTTAGAACTCCAGATGGTAAACCATGGCCTTTCCAGCCAGGCTCTACAGAACAAACCACCTGGATTGATCTCGTATATGCGCGTCCAGGTTCTGGTAAATCAGTTTTATCGAATGCGATTAACTTGGCTTTATGCTTATCAGGGGGGTTGTTGCGTTTACCACGGATTGCAATTATTGATATTGGACCTTCAAGTAGCGGGTTAATTTCTTTGCTGAAAGAGGCTCTTCCTGCATCAAAACGCCATTTGGTTGCTTATCATCGTTTAAGAATGACCCCTGATTACTCAATCAATCCTTTTGATACACAATTGGGATGTCGTTATCCTACTGCATTAGAGCGCGCATTTTTGGTTAACTTTATTACCTTGTTAACGACGCCATTGGGTGCAGAAAAACCCTATGATGGTATGCCAGACCTTGCAGGTATGGTGGTAGATGAATTATATAAAAGTTTGGCTGATGAATATAATCCATCACCTTATTCTCCAGGAGTAGAGGAATTCCTCGACAGTATTTTGGAGGAAATTGGCTTTGTTCGTGATTCAAAATCAACCTGGTGGGAAGTAACTGACTCACTTTATTCAGCAGGTTTTATACATGAAGCGATGTTGGCGCAACGTTATGCGATGCCTTTATTGGCTGATGCTGCATCGATTTGCCGTACTCCATCTATTGAAGATCTCTATGAACGAATCACAGCACCGACTGGCGAATCGTTAATTAATGCATTTTCACGCATGATCTCTTCTGCTGTTCGTGAATACCCTATTTTGTCACGTGTAACGAGTTTTGATATTGGTGACGCGCGTGTTGTATCACTTGACCTTGACGAGGTAGCAAAAAGTGGTGGAGATGCAGCAGACAGGCAGACTGCAGTCATGTATATGTTGTCACGTTATGTATTGGCACGGCACTATTATTTAACTGAAGAGAGTCTCAATAATATCCCAGAGCAATACAAGGAATATCATAAAGAAAGAGTGCAAGAGATTAGAGAAGATCACAAACGTATTGTTTATGACGAGTTTCACCGTACTTCAAAATCTGCTGCAGTACGTGAGCAAGTGATTATTGATATGCGGGAAGGACGTAAATGGAAAGTGCAAATTGCCTTGCTATCACAGGCAGTTGATGACTTTGATCCAGTCATGATCGATTTTGCTACAGCAATTTACATTATGGATGCAGGACCTTCACAAGCGATCGAAAAAACGACTGCCATTTTTGGGCTATCTGAAACAGCAAAAACCGCTTTACGCACTCGAGTCCATGGTCCAAGACAAGGAGGAGGAACTTTCCTGGCACAATATGCTACTAAAAGTGGCGTCAATGTGCAGTTGCTTACTCTGACTTTAGGTCCAGTTGAACTCTGGGCATTTAGTACTACAGCCGAGGATGCCACAGTGAGAAACCACTTGTATCGTCATCTTGGGCCAGGTGAGGCACGACGTCTTTTGGCGGCATTATTTCCTAATGGTTCCATTGCTAAAGAATTAGAATCTCGGTTGAATAATATGAAAGAAAAAATGGGATTAATTGAAGATGAAATGAGAGAAGGTATTATAGAGCAATTAATTAACGAAATTCTTGAGGCTTATTCAAAAAATCCTGATGTTAAAAGCTTACCAGCTAAACTCACTTAATACTCTCTTAAGAGTCCATCAATATAATCGGTTTTGCTCTTATCATGAATGTATTTAAAATTCATTCATGATAAGAATAGGGCTTATTATATTACTCAGAATGAAGTCTATATGGGAAACGCAAGTTAATTTAGAGTGCTAATGTGTCCACTTTGCAATAGGAACTACCTTTTATCTTCTTGGCCGCATACATTGCTTGGTCAGCTTTAATCAGCAACTCAGTTACTTCTTGGGCATCTGTTGGATAAGTTGCAAGCCCTATGCTAAGAGGACAGCTTAATTCAATATTCTCAAACTGAATTTTTTCTTCGGCTTCTTGGATGATGCGTTGAGCAATCAATTGAGGAATTTTTTCATCTTCGGTATGTAATACTACAGCGATAAACTCATCACCTCCTATACGTGCTATAAAGTCTCCTTCGCGAAAACTTATTTGTAAACGTCTAGAGACTTCTAGCAGTAAGCGATCGCCTATGTTATGACCATAACAATCATTTACGTATTTAAAATTATCGAGGTCGATAAAGAAAATTGTAGCGCGATAATTGGATGCTAAGGAGTTAATAATTTCATTGAGATGTTGCTTAAAATACATGCTGTTGGGCAAATTAGTGAGCTGATCAAAACGCGCTAAATAATGGTATTTATCTTTTTCAGATTGTAATAAATAATTTTTATTCGTTAGTTTTTGTTCATATTGTTCATGTTCATATATCAAATTGATTAATGTAGTGACTAGAATTAAATAGGCAAATAAATGATTTACCCACTCAATCATCTCAAGTTTATACTGGGGAAGATGATAAAAGGGAGGAAGCGATAATTTTCCAGAGCCCAGAATCATAAATAGTGATAAGGCAGAATAAATAATCAAACCACTGCGTCCAACAAGTGCAGCGGCAAGTAATGGAATAACATAAAACCATTGCGTATGGATTGTTCCTATACCCCAAATCATACAGCTTGCAACAATGATAATCGTGAACGTAATCAGCGTGATCAGATGCCCGCAGAAAAAAGTATTTGCTGTACGGGAAAGAATCCACAAATTAATTATTACAATACTAAATCCACCACTAAAAAGAACAACCATATACCACAACTTCATCAGAGAATAGAGACAAATAATAACGGCACTAATGACAATTAACTCAAGGCTAACATAGTAAATCAGGCGATATTGACGGGCATGTTGTTCCATGAGTCAGCCTACCTTATGTGGTTGAAAAGATTTTTAAACGCTTGCATTGCGCTACCCTTTTCGTTTTTCAACCAATGATGGAATTATTTTAAGCCTATATTTAGTTTAGTTAATTTATGGTGATTTAGGGCGCACAAAATACAAAGAAATTAAGACGGTCTAAGAGGTAAAGTAATGATTGCTTTTAAGCCGCCCTGCAAATTATTAGTTAAAGTAATATCTCCTTGATGCATTTGAATGATTTCTCTGGCTATGGTTAATCCCAGGCCTGTACCGCCAGTACTGCGAGAACGTGAATTTTCTCCTCGATAAAACGGTAAGAACACTTGTTCAAGATCTGTGTCGGGTAATCCTGGGCCTTGGTCAGTAATGGTAATTTCTATCATATCTTGCAAACAATTTAGATGGATCACTGCCTTATAGCCATAATGAACTGCATTATTAATTAAATTATTAAAGGCACGTTTGAGTAAATTTACCGTCCCATAATAAACCAATTTTGGGCTTTCGCTGATAAAGCTTACGTCATAATTCAGTTCAACTGCATCATCTTTCAATGATGAAAGCAATGCGACCAAATCAAAGAGCTGAGGTTTTTCTTCAACATTTACATCCCTGAAATAATCTAAGGTTTCACGGATCATCAGTTCCATTTCGTTAATGTCGGCCATTATTTTATTATAATTGGGATTATCTTCTAAATATTCAGCACGTAATTTTAAACGAGTTAACGGAGTTCGTAGATCGTGTGAAATCGCAGTGACCACTCGGGTTCGATTTGCTAGAAGTTTATTCACTTTTTCCTGCAGATCATTAATTTTTTTAAAGATGGCTTTTTGATCTTGATTCCCAGTGATTGGGATGGGCAACCAATTTTCTTGATGCTCATTGTAATGAAGGCTTTGAATTAAGGTATGTATTGGTTGATTCAACGTTCTGACTGCCCAATAATTAATAAAAAGTAGCGCGCCAATTAAAATAAGAAATAGGCTGACTATAGAGTTCGCTTGTCTGGGAAAAAAAGAAATCACTTTGATATTCAACCAGTTATTTTCTTTTATAAATACTGAGAATTCCAATTTCTTATTTTGTTTTATTAAATTAATAAGTACGGGAGCTTTTAAGGTTAACAATGCATTTTTATCGTATACAGGCTGGGGAGATAAGGTTATTTCCGCCCAGGAAATCCCTTGATTTCTTAAGATCAGAGGCCAGACGGATTGAGGATTTTTTTGCAACAACGTCACGAGATGGGTCAATGAGCGGACCGCTTTAGGTGGAAGTGGAGAACGGATGTTTTCATAATAATATTTTCCCAACTGCATGAGTGAAAAAATGATTAATAAATTACCTAGTATTAAGCCAACCAGGGTCTTTTTTGCTGTTTTAGTTAATTGGCTCATACCAAGTCAACCTTGGTTTTAAATTGATAACCGCCACCACGAATCGTTAACAATAATCGTGGATTACGAGGATCGAACTCTATTTTTTTACGCAAGCGTCCAATAAGGACATCAATGGTTCTGTCTTGCGAATCACAATCTTTTTCATATAACAAATCCATTAATTGGTCGCGACTTAAAATACGTCCGGGATGCTCTAAAAAAATAACCAACAGTTCATACTCTCGTTGACTTAAAGGGATAGCAACCGATTCTTTATCAATCAAAGAATGGGTGTTGCGATCGAGAATCCAGTTTTCAAAATGTATTTGTTGTAAGGGCGTGAGCTTTTTACGATCATGCTCTAATTCACCTTGGGTGCGTCTTAATTGCGCTTTGATTCGTGCAAGCAATTCACGAGAGCTGAACGGCTTGGAAATATAATCATCTGCGCCCAGCTCTAATCCTGCGACTCGATCAGCAATACTGTTTGCCGCACTAAGCATAATAATCGGCATGCTGTGTGTTTGGCGAATTGTTTGGCATAAGTTTAATCCGTCAATTCCTGGAAGCATGATATCTAAAATAATTAAATCAAAATTATTTTCTCTTAATAACTGTTTGATATTTAAGCCATTCAAGGTCCAGGTGGTGCGAAAACCGTTTTTAATTAAATAATCATTAATCAAGTGAGTAATTTCTTGATCATCATCAACAATCAATACGTGGCTTTTTCTTGTGCTCATGAATCACCTGATAAGAATGTGGCTAGAAAATTATTAGCTCAAAAAATCGTTCATTTAAGTACTTGATGACATTATATCAATAAATGACCTGATGTTGAGCATTGTAACAGTGTTGTTACAATAAACCCTTCATTTGTCATATTCCTATTACATTGCCTCATTACACTTAACAATGTAACTTTATAGGAGAAATAAAATGAAGATGAAACGTTTGTTATTAGTTAATGGTTTGGCATTGGGTGTTTTGGGAGCTTCTATTGCAACGGCACAACCGTCAGCAACGGCTACAGTAGCTTCTATAAATCAAACAGGGCAGCATCGCCAGCATGTAGGTAAGTTATTAACTCCAGAACAACGTTCTGAATTGGCAAAGATTAAGAAAAATCTTCGCGCAAAAATGACTCCTTTAATTAAAGAGAAGCGTGCATTGAGTATGCAAATAAGAGGTAAGATGGCTACTCCTAATGTAAAATGGACTGATATATCTCGCTTGGTGGAAAAAAGAAATGCAGTTAACGCGAAAATCAATGTTTTATGGACGCAAACCCAGTTCCAAACGTTCCAAAAATTAGGTGTTCTATTGCCTGTTCATCACGGTCGTCATGGTCACCATTGTGGTTTTCAAAATAAAAATCTTGTAAAAAAATCATAAAAAATGCATGTGACGGTTTCGCATTTTTTGCGAAACCGTTTATTTTTTTAATTCAATAACGAGAACTCGGATTGGATGTTTACTCATGTTCTCATCTGTGTGTAACTCACCAGGAACATCTTTATTGAGATAATATGCTTTATCTTTTTCCAATTTAAGAAAATGTTCTTTTCCTTTATTATTGACTACTTTTATTACACCACTATCAAGAGCAACAACAACCCTATCATTTTCATGGCGATGCATTTTTAAAATTTGTTCTTTACTAGGATAAATTACCGTGGTCCAGACTGCTACTTTTTCATTCGATAGCTGAGGAATACGAACTGTTTCTTTAACAGCTGCATATGAATTCATTGATGCTAAAAATGGAATAATGCATAGGATTGAAGTGATGTAGTTCCGCATAATTGGCTCCATGAGTTTTTGGGTGCACTATAATATATTGCGTTTTATTTAAGAAGATAAATTCGGATAAATGACAATAAAAATAGTGGGTGCGTTTATGGTGTCATAACGTACCCTCAAGTACGATCAACACATTTCGCAACAACAATCTGCTGAATCAATTCTGTTAATAAGGCATAGTTCTGAGTTTTATGAGAGGTACTACGCCAAGCTACACCAATTTCTCGATAAGCATGATCCGTTTTTAAAGAAACTGCAACTAAATCAGTACCAGTAAGAATGCCGCTGTTAATTGCAAGATTGGGCAGGAACGTAATGCCTGGCTGATGGCTTACCATTTGAATTAAGGTATGCAAACTGGTGGCAAAGAAATGATTGATTTTTTTGCTTTCTTTTAATTGGCAGGCTTGTAATGCATGGCCTGTTAAACAGTGTTCTTTTTCGAGCAGAAAAATACTGTTTTCTGGCAATCTACCGATTTCTTTGTCGAAACCTTTATGTAACCACATTCTAGGTAGGACTAGTTTAAAAGGATCTTTGCATAATATTTGTGTTTGCATATCTTGGGTTGGATAAGGAAACGCCAAAATAACAAGATCAAGTTTGCCTTCACCTAAATACTTCAAAACATTATCTGTTGTGTCCTCACGGATAAATAAAGTCAGATCGGGATAAATTTTCCGACACAAATTTTGTAATTCACTTAAAATAAAAGGGGCAATAGTCGGGATCACCCCTAGATAAAATTTCCCTTGCATGACTTTCCCTTGATTGCGTGCGTAATCGACTAGGTCGTTACTTTGTTCAATAATTAACCTACTGCGTCGGACAATTTCTTCGCCTAAAGGTGTAAATAGAAATGTTTTGTGATCTCGTTCCAGTAGTTGGGCGTCTAGGGTTTCTTCAAGGCTTGTAATGGCTGCACTTAAGGTTGATTGACTAATAAAACATGCAGTGGCGGCACGTCCAAAATGTTGATAGTCGTAGAGTGTAACCAAATAATGTAGCTGCTTTAAACTGACCAATTTACTCATCGATTTTTCCGATTAAAGTTATCTGTTTTATTCATTTTAAATAATTATAGACCATAACTATAATTTAATTGAAATAAACAAATAGAGGAGAAACTTATGTTAACTGTTGGTCAAAAAATTCCAGAATTTTCTGTTGTTACAGTAAAACCTGGTTTTAATCATCATGAGGAAAAAGGTGAGAGCGCTTTTGAAGTAGTTACTGAGACAAGTTTTCCAGGAAAATGGAAAGTGCTTTTTTTCTATCCTAAAGACTTTACGTTTGTATGCCCAACAGAAATCGTGGAATTTGCAAAATTAAATGGTGAATTTAACGATAGGGACGCAGTGGTCTTGGGTGGAAGTACTGATAATGAGTTTGTCAAACTGGCTTGGCGAAGAGAGCATAAAGACTTAAATCAATTAAACCAATACAGCTTTGCAGATGTTCATGGGAGGTTAACTGATGGATTGGGTATCAGAGAAGAAGAAAGTGGTTGTGCTCTAAGGGCAACATTTATTATTGACCCAAACAATGTGATTCAGCATGTGAGTGTCAATTCTTTAAATGTTGGTCGTAATCCTCAAGAAATATTACGTATTTTGGATGCTTTACAAACCGATGAATTATGTCCATGTAACCGTCCTATTGGTGGCGAAACATTATAGTTCAGCAAAATGCAGAAGCTCTTGTGGAGCTTCTGGCAAGGAGAATCTTATGTCTATAGAACAATTGAAACAAATGATACCTGATTTTGCTAAGGATATTCGTCTTAATATCAGTAGTTTGTTTGGCAATGTACCGCAATCAGGATTAACAGAAACCCAATTTTATGGGGTTGCATTGGCTGTAGCTTACACTTTGAAAAATAAACGCATTATCGATGCGATTAAAACCGATGGAGCACTTTATATCTCTGCTGAATTAGATAATGCGGTAAAAACAGCAGCAGCTTTGATGGCAATGAATAATGTGTATTATCGTGCGATTCATTTAGCAGAAAATAAGGAACTTGCATCAATGCCTGCAAATTTACGCATGAATGGGATGTTAAATCCTGGAGTACCAAAAGCTGACTTTGAGTTATTTGCTTTGGCAGTATCAGCAATTAATGGTTGTGGTATGTGCATCCATTCTCATGTAAGGCAATTGTTGGAACATGAGTTGAACAAAATTGCAGTGCAATCGGTGCTTAGAATAGCGGCAGTTTTAAATGCATTGTCTTTTGTTTTATCACAGGATGAATTATAAGCTTACTGGTAGTCAAAAAGTAGCCTGGGTGATGGCAAAGCTGTAACCCGGGTTGCAGATAAAAAATCAGACATTTTTCCCGGGTTCTGCTTTGCTTCACCCAGGCTCCAATTTAGCATCAACCTACTTATTCTCGGGATATGCTAAATAATTTACAATCTTCCAATGCCCTTTTTTATCTTGCTCAAAGACATCGAGCCCTTCATCTACAGTTTCTGAAATTACTTTCCCATGTTCTGAAATTTGTAAATACCAAGAAACCCTAACACTTGCCCAATTATGAGTGCGGTAGATTTGATGCAGTTTAAAACGATAGGTGTAGTCGCGATCTTCCTGAAAAATCTTCTTAAAGCCATCGCAGATTGATTGATAGTTTTTGGGAGGGGCGCCTTGATAATTCGCGTGAACATTAGGGGAAAATAAGGTGCATGAATTCGCTAAATCTTTATGGTTGAATGCCTGCGTCCATGAAGAAAAAATGTGTTGGAATAATTGAGTGGAATTTTTTTGTTCAGCAGCATACGCAGCTGAGGTAATGAAAAAAGAGCTCATCATCAGAAAAGGGAGCAATCTTTGAATCATGTGTTTTTCCTTATAGAGCTATGCATCTTGCCAGCCTTCAGGCTCTAAAGGAATAAGCAGCCATAACAGGATATATGCGATAAATGCAGTACCTCCGACTAGGAAAAAAATAACAAAAATGATGCGCATCCATACAGGATCTACACCAAAATAAACGCCTAAACCACCGCATACGCCGGCAATTTTTCTATCTTTACGTGAACGCCATAATTTTTTATAAGGTCGATTCATAATATGCCTTCTCAATGAGCGCGTTGGGCCTGAGTGACCGATTCCGCGCGGGTTAACCATTCTTTCCCCTCCACCAGACGTGCAATCATCATACTGCTGACACTGTTGCATGTTACATTAAGCATAGTCGCTAGGGGATCGATAATAATACTAATTGCTGCAATTATTATTAAGACTGCAGGGGGGAATCCGTAGACACTGAGTATGAGTAACTCACCAAGCATTCCTCCACTGGGAATTGCCCCCATCACGGTACCAACCAATATAGAAATTCCTAAAGCGGCAAGCAGTACACTGGGACTGGAAAAATTTAAGTGGAAGATTCCAAATAAAAAAGCAATCTTGAACATCCCGCCAATGACTGAACCATCTTTATGAATGATTGAACCTAAAGGAATTACGGTCTCATAAATTTCAGGCGCGATGCGCATTTTTTTTGCGGCCATCAAGTTAGCAGGAATACTGGCGGCGCTACTGCAGGTGGCAATTGATGTCACTGCCGGAAGAAAAATGCTACCCCAAAATCGTTTGATACCTTCAGTTTTTCCAGCTAAATAGGCAAATAGCGTATAGACAAAAATAAAATAAATTATGCCAAAGGTATAATAAAGAACTCCAACGCGCAGATAATTAGCCATTAATTGGGGACCTAGCTCATGAACCATAACGGCGAAGTACGCAAAAAAACCAATGGGGGCATAATACATGATCAAAGAAAAAACACGCATAAATACTTCTTCGCCGGCCTGTAAGAAATCAATAAAAGTTTTTCCTTTTTCATTGGCATGCGATGTGGACAATCCAACCAGAATTGAAAAGAGAATAAGTGCCAGAATATGTTGATGTGAAAGAAGTTTACTAAATTCAGGAACCGTAAAAATATCAGCAATTTGATTGAAGGCATTTAAAGCAGAGGTTTTTTCTGGAGCATTAAGCGGCAAAGTAACCCCTTGGGCTGGAGGGAAGAGGCTGACAACAAAAAGAGAATAAACCGCTGCCACGATTCCGGTAAATAAAAAAACAATGGTCATATAAAAAGCAATTTTACCGAGTTTACCCATGGAACCTACTCGTGCAATTGCAGACGTAATGCTAAAAAAAATCAAAGGAACAATGGCTGTAAAAATTAGATTGAGAAAAATCTCGCCAAACGGTTTTAGGTAAGGAGTTATTGGTCCAAAAAAATAGCCAGCCAGACCGCCAAGTACAATAGATGTAATTAAAATAAAAGGAAAAAAATAAGATGCAGAAGCGTGTTGGGTACTCATTGGCCCGTGTCCTTAAAAGTTTTTAGGAGCTGTGGTTATTGTATCTCTTTGCCTAGGCGACATACTATATATTGGTGAGTGTTTTAAAGAAAGCAAATGTATGTTTACGGAGCATAATGCGCGAACGAGTAGAACGAAAAAAAACTTTTGATGAGCTGCTGACCGAATTAAGATGAAATACGAAATCCTCGAGAAGGGTTTGGCTGAGCTGAAGCAAACACTGCCTGATAGAGTTGATTTTAGCCAAATGATTCGTTTCTAACTAAACGTTTAAGTATTAAAAATTGTATTATAGTAAGTCATCACAAGCGAATTGATAAAGGTAATTTTACGTAGGTATGTTAATAAAATATAAAAGCTATCACGATAAAATATTCATTTCTAATTTTCTGAAAGAATGAACCTTATGTATGAACGAGTAGAACGAGAAAAATTTTTTGATGAACTGTTGGCTGGACTAAGAAACAGTCAAGACAAAAAGGACTGGATTGAAGCGCAAAATTTAAAGGCTAATGAATTAAAATTACTTTTTTTAAAAGCGGCAACAAAAGGTTACTTAGATGTGGTTCAATTTTTAGTTTCCCTTCCCGATCTTGATCCCGCGGCACTAAATAATTATGCACTACAGTCGGCTGTAGCAAATGGTCACGTAGACGTAGTTCAATTTTTAGTTTCTTTGCCTGGGGTTGATCCCGCTGCAGGGGATAATCATGCACTACGCTGGGCTACATTCAATGGTGATTTAGCTGTAGTTCAATTATTAGTTTCTCTGCCTGGGGTTAATCCTGCTGCACGAGATAATGAAGCAATACGTGAGGCTGCAAAAAGGGATTACTTAGATATAGTTTTATGTCTTGCAACGCATCCTGCTGTTACCGTAACAGAAGATATGCCTGAACAATTGCAACAAATCATTCGTGCGGTAAAGATAAATCAGAACTATTTTACTGTTTTTCAAACTCCAGAGGTTTTACAGGAGACGAAATATGAAATCCTCGAGAAGGGGGAGGCTGAGCTGAATCGAAAACCATCTAATGGGTTGTACTTTAATCAGGTTTATTCATTCTCTAAACGTTTAGGTATTTGAGCCGGTTTAAAATGAAACCTCTATGAATATACAGTATTGGGGGCGGTGTTACGTTAATTTGCTCCTTTCTTCATTGCATCATTAAGTCATACCCTATAATCTAATAAAATAAGGCTGGAGTTTTTACTTTGATAAGAACTCCTTTTCTCTTTACTTTTCCAGGTAAATGAAGATGAAGCATAAATATTTTTTTAGCGATAAGACTTCTTCTGGTGTATATAAAGAGCAAGAATGCTGTATTCAAATTCCCTCTGGCAAAGACATAGAACAAATGCATGGGATGCCTGCTGGTGCTAATGAAGACCAATATAAGCGTCTCAAGCATATGACCCAAGTGATCACGAAAACTCAATCTATAGAGGCTACATTACCTGTTGTTACAACCGATCTTGTGAAGTTGCCTTCGCACTGGAATCAATTATTTGCTGCTATGAATAAAGGAGATACGAAGGGCGCATTGGCGCTTTTTGCCGGATTTCCTGAAGAAGATGAGATTCTCCGCGCATTATTGGCGGTGCATACATCAAAATATTTGCAGAAAATCATAACCGATTGTATTGAAGCGAAACCCAAAGGATGGAAGGAGTTAAATTCAGATATTCTTATTACCCCTGGGACGTTTGAAGTACTGATCAAAGATATTGCGATGACTTTATTTCATTCTAAAAAAGTACATTTTTCTTTTGGATTACCTACTCATCATGCGTTTGCTGACGAAGGAAGTGGCTTTTGTATTTTAAATAAAACAGCAGTGCTACTGAAGCACATACAACGTTTAAACAGCAAACCAGTCAAACACATTATTATTGGGACTGATGTAAATCGGGATAATGGCCTCTGTGATATTTTAATGAATTCTGCGGCAAATATAGATATATGTCATATAGATGTTTTTGATTCAAGGGTTTATCCGCAACAAGATACGGCATTCATTACTAAAGCGTTCAAAAAGAGCGCACAGGATGAAGGACAAAAAATCCATTCATGGCAACGAGAAGGATTACACTATTTTGCAGTAGATTTAAGTCTCACAACACGTAAACCAGGTTGTGTACATCCTGCTTTGGTTTTTGCAATAGAAAAAATTGAGGAGCAAATCAAACAGGCGCAAAAGAATGGTCAGAAAGTAGCTCTATATTTCCCCACCGGTTGGGATTCGCATGAAGAGGAAACCGCTTATTGTGGAAAGTATGTGGATGGTCATTTAATGGGAGCTACGGAAGCACGGAAAACGCGCTTTAATGAAATGGACTTAACTTATTTTTACGAGAGTTTATTTAAACTGTATCAAGAAAATAAAAGCGATATAGAACGAATCTATTGGGGATTAGAGGGTGGCTATGAGCCAAAAATGTATGAGCGACAAGTCAAATTATTGATGTCGCTGATTTTAAAAGATCTAGTCCACCAGGATACCAATCAAATGGTTTCTGCTGCTAAAAAGGCGTAACCATTCGGGCCAAAGAGGTCGGTAGACGTAGCCTGGTGAAGGCGAAGCCGTGCCCCCCGGGTTCCCTATCGTTTCACCAAGGCTACAATTTCTCTTAAATTGACAGCGCTTACAAAAAAAAGCTTAAGGTAAATAATAAAAAGGATTTGGCAATTTAAAGACTTTCTGCGCATACCCACCTTTAAGATCACTGTATTGATCGCCTATTGATGCCACAATGGTATAGCCTTTTTCGGTGATCATTTTACGGGTGTTTGATTTAAACGGAATAATGGATTTGGAGGTGTAATTCATGGGGCGTAGATACAAACCTGACCATCCATTATAACCCGCCTTATGTAAATTGTTCGTAGTCGCCTGGCGTTCAGATTCATTTCTTCCAGTCACAAAAAAAACTTTGATACCATGATTGCGTGCATCACGATACAAGCGCAGCATGGGCTTAATTACTGGCGCATTAGCCGCCATGATATCTTGATGAAATTGTTGATGATTTCCGCCAAAATCACGTGCAATCATGTACTTATAATTAGATAAGCTGGTTTCATCAATGTCTAAAACAAGTGCCAGTTTTTTATGCGATTTTTCTCTTTGATTTATTTCTGCTTGGTGATCAATATATTTTTGTGCCTTTTGAATCACTTGGATTAACTCTTTTTGATAAAGACCTGAGTCATGATAATTTTTGAGTTCATTTTTTACTAAAGTCAGATTTGGTGGATCTGAAAAAATTGGATTTGCAAAAAGAAACGCCATACTAAATGTAATTATGCTAAATGATTTATCGAGTAAGCGCTTCATTATCCACCCATTTTCTATTAAATGAGGGGATTATATCGTTGTGCATTTGTTTGTCAAATTAGTACTGGTTTTTCTGTATATGTTAGAGAATTGGTGGACAAAACTAGCCAAATAATCGTAGGCTGGGCTGTTAAGCCCAGCAGTATATAATAAGGTCCATAATGGAATTTGGAGAGTACGAATTAATTTGGTAGATGCGGGGCTTAACAACCCAGCCTGCGCTTGTTGGGGCTTTGATTCGAGTTGGCTTCCCAGCGCATGAGATGACAATTTATATGAACTTAGCTTAATGACAGCGGTTGTGTGGATAGCCTGTCCATCCTCAGTTATAATGCCTGCTTATTTTGTTTAAAAATTGCCATACTATGCATTTGAAGCAATTAAAATTAGCCGGTTTTAAATCGTTTGTTGATCCGACGGTGGTGCATTTTCCGAGTCAATTAGTTGCCGTTGTTGGTCCTAATGGCTGTGGGAAATCAAATATTATCGATGCGGTACGCTGGGTTATGGGAGAAAGCTCTGCACGCAATTTGCGTGGCGAATCCATGGCCGATGTGATTTTTAACGGTTCTTCCAATCGTAAATCTGTGGGGCAGGCTTCTGTTGAACTTGTGTTTGATAACAGTCTTGGACGTCTCACTGGTCCTTTTGCCAGTTATGGTGAAATCGCAGTAAAGCGCGTAGTGACTCGAGATGGTGATTCTTCTTATTATTTGAATGGCAGTCGTTGTCGACGTAAAGACATTACGGATATTTTTCTTGGTACAGGTGCTGGGGCTCGTGGCTATTCTATCATTGGCCAAGGAACCATTTCTCAGCTCATTGAGGCCAAACCCGAAGACTTAAGGGTACATCTTGAAGAAGCGGCAGGGGTTTCCAAATATAAAGAACGCCGACGAGAAACATTGCAACGCATTGATCATACACGTGAAAATCTAACACGTGTGGCCGACATTCGCGAGGAGTTGGATAAACAGTTACAACGTTTGGAACGTCAATCCAAGGCTGCTGAACGTTATCTCATTCTCAAAGATGAAGAACAATTATGTCGTGCGGAAATTTTAGCACTTAAATGGCACGATTTTATTGTTCAGCAAGAAGTAAAACAACGTCAAATACAAGAATTAGCGGTAAGTTACGAACAACAACAAAGCGCTCTGACCAAGGCTAATAAAGAACGAGCAGCGTTGAATGAAACACAGCATGATGTGGATGAACAAACACAACAAATTCAAGCAAGCTTCTATCAATTAGGTACTGAAATTGCGCGTTTGGAAGAAACCATACAACAACAGACGCGTGAAAAGAGACGTTTGGAGCAGGACCAACAGCAAATGCAAGCAGATTGGCAGGTTGCAGAAGAACAACTCAAACACGATAAAGAGGAGTTGCTTCATTGTCAGCAGAATGCTCATGAGCTGGGGCAGCAACTCGAGCAATTGAACGCTCGATTTAAAGAGCTGGAAGCCGATTGGCAAGATACGCAAACGCAACAGGCAGAAATGGATCTTCGTTGGCAAGAAGTACAAATGCATGCTGGCAATCTGAAAAGAGAATTTCAGGTGACAGAGGTTAATGCCCAACATTTAGAAGAAAAATATCAACAAACACTGCTACGATTAGAGAAGCTTCAATTAGAGCAGGAAACTATATCAGTAGCGGATTTCCAACAGCTCCAAAGCAACTTAGAACAACAACGCATTAAATTAATTGACGACCAAGAATTTGATGCGTTACAACTACAACAAAGCCAAGAAAATACAGAACAATTACGCACTAAGTTACAGGATATAGAGCAGCAACTACATGGCTTACAAGATGACTTTCATCATGCAAACAGCGAATATGCAGCATTAATAGCAGCGCAGCGTGCTGCACGCCAGGGCATGCAAAGCAGCAAAAACACTATTAAGGAGTGGTCAGAAAAACCGCGATTGATGGATATTTTGCAGGTTGAAACTAAATGGCAATCTGCTTGTGAACGAGTACTCAATGAGGCGTTACATGCTTATGTTCTGGAAACTTTTGAGGAGTTATGGCCACAGCGAGCCATTTGTGAGCGTCAAGGTGAAAGTATTGTTACCCTCAGAACAATCGATTTAAAACCCACCCCCCATCCGCGTCTTATCGATAAAATAAAAGGAACTATTCCGGCAAATGTATACCCCTTAGAACATATCTATACCGCAGAGCATTTTGATGAGGCCTTAAGTTGGCTGGCTGAATTGGCTGAGCATGAGTCGATTATAACGCCTGATGGATTCTGGTTAGGTCGAGGCTGGGTGAAATTTGTAACTCCTGAAACACAAGATGAGCTAGGCCTATTAGCACGGCAACAAAAAATTGCCGAATTAGCTGCTGTTGTTCAGGAGCTGCAAGAGAAGATTGATGTCTTAAGGATAGAGCGTGATGATACACATCAACAGTTACAAAAAAGTTTAAAGGATATTGAATTACACCAGTTGAATGTCAATGCCAGCAATGAGGCATTAAGAACCAATAGTGTGGCTTTGACTGCCAATGAACAAGCGATGCTGCAGGCAGAAAAACAGGCGACTGCTTTAGCGTTTGAATGCGATGAATTGAAACTTATTTTGGAAGAAACCGCGGCAGAACAATGTACTATAAAAGAGAAATTGCAGTCTTTGGAAGAACAATACCAAGTATCTGAGCAGCAACAAGAACAGTGCCTGCAAGAAAAACAAAATTGGGTGCAAACTTCAGCAGCAAAAAATAAACAATTAGAAGAGTCTCGAGGTGCATTGCATCAAGGCGAACGTGAATACGATAGAGAGAAAAATAAAATACAGCAACTCAATGAGCGTATTGAACGAGAACAAGAACGTTTAAATGTTTTGCAGGAGCGTTTAGAAAACATAGCCATGCTTTGCTTGCAAACAGCAAGCCCTGGAGAGGAGCTCAAAGAGCAACTGGCGCTACAATTACAAAAGCATGGTGAAATAGAATTGCAATTAACGTTGAGTCGGGAGCAACTATCACAGCTGAGGATGCAGCTTGAGGATTGCGAGAAAAACATTCTAAATTGTGATTTTGAAGTAAAGCGTATTCAAGAGCAAATAAGCACTACTCGAATGGAAGAGCAAGCTTTGGCAGTGCGCGCCAGCTCAGTTCAAGAGTCGCTTGATGAGTCGAACTTGCAAGCACAAGCAGTACTGGAACAAATACCTGCAGATGTAACGCAGGCTATGCGTGAAGACGAATTAATCGCTCTTTCTGAAAAAATCAAACGCTTGGGCGCGATTAACCTTGCTGCGATTGAAGAATTTACAACAGAACAGCAACGTAAAGTCTATTTGGATGAGCAGTATGATGATTTAAATCAAGCCTTGGCAACTCTAGAAACCGCCATTGAAAAAATGGATAAAGAAACCCGCTCGCGCTTGGAAAGTACTTTTGACGAGGTTAATACTTCATTTAAGGCACTTTTTCCGCGTTTGTTTGGTGGTGGGAGAGCGCAGCTCGAATTGACTTGTGATAATCTATTAGAAGCTGGTATTGTAGTAATGGCACAACCTCCTGGAAAACGAAACAGTACAATTCATTTGTTATCCGGAGGGGAGAAGGCAATGACTGCAGTAGCATTAGTTTTTGCTATTTTTCAGTTAAATCCTTCACCGTTTTGTATGTTAGATGAAGTGGATGCACCTTTAGATGATGTAAATGTGGGGCGTTTTTGCGCTTTGGTGAAAGAGATGTCACAATTCGTACAATTTCTCTTTATTACACATAATAAAGTTACAATGGAATTAGCAGATCATTTGATTGGGGTAACCATGCGAGAACCTGGAGTGTCTCGTTTGGTTGCAGTTGATGTAACACAAGCTTTGGCTATGGAGTAGATGATGCAGGCAAATTGGAGCTTAATTCTTAATGTCCTGTTGTTAATTGGGGTTATTGTAGCAATTGGGCGCTTAATGAAAGCTCGAAGACAGAGCTTAAATCCAGAACGTTATCAACCTAACCTGGGAACACCAGTAAAAAGTGCAGATAACACACAGAATTATAATGATGACATTATTGCAGTCCGCAAAATTAATGCTACGGACCCCAATAATGAAATGGAAGCTGATGAGGAAGTGCAATTACTTAAAACGAATACTGTAAAACCTTCACAACCACGTTTGATGCCTTTGGACGATGAAGCGCAAATCGAGTTAAAGGTTGAGCCCAAACCAGCACCAAAGGTGGAGGTCGAACCTTCAACAAAAACAGATACTCCAACTACTTTAATGATGTTTTTACTTGCAAAAGAAAACCGACAATTTGCAGGATATGAGCTATTACAAACTGTTTTGGCGGCTGGTTTACGTTTTGGTGAAGGGAGTTTATTCCACCGCCACCAATATCCTAACGGCCAAGGTCCGGTTTTATGCAGTTTAGCAGCGGCAACTGCCACTGGAGTTTTTGATTTACAAAATATTGGTGCTTTTAGTGTACGAGGCCTTTGTTTGTACATGCATTCTTCTAAAAATCCCGGTATTGATATAGAGCGGTTTGCTGTCATGTTGGAAACCGCGCGACAATTAAGTGAGGGGCTAGATGCTCATTTGCTTGATGATCAGCGTAAGCCATTAACAGAAGAACGTATTGCTCGTTTTCACCGTCTTTTGCAAATTAATCAGTCTCATTTTGAGTCTGCTGCCGTATGAATATTGCTGTTATCCCTCGCTACGCTCGGGATGACGATGAACACTGCTGTACTATGCTACAGCAGGTAGGCTGGGCTGTTAAGCCCAGCATTGTTGAGTTAATTCTTTCCTCTGTCCATCATGAAACCCCTACTGTAAGCTCACTTAACAAGTGTTTATCCATTGGTCTTAAAGAAAGAAATATATTAGCATTGTTACATACTGGGGCTTAGCAGCCCAGCCTACGGTTATTTAGCTTTGTCAACAAATTACCTAACACATATAGGGATGACGACGAACACGCCGCTGTATTAATGCTACAGTATTTGTAGAATAAGAATTCAGACTGTTTTTCCTGTGATTACCCTCTTGAACTCTATGCGCAAGTGTTAGTACACTAGACTTTTAGCCAAGCCTTAATATTATGAACCTAAATACTGTTGCTGCATTACTTACTCAACCATGTCAGATCAGTGCTGAACTTACTGGTATTTGTACTGATAGTCGTGAACTAAAACCAGGAAGTTTATTTATTGCCATCCGGGGGGAGCGCTTTGACGGGCATGATTTTATAAAGGAAGCAGAGGCGCAGGGTGCAATCGCTGCAGTAGTTAATTATGCTGTAGACGGTGTGAGCATGCCACAATTCGTTGTTCCTGATCCAATACAAGCCCTAGCTAAAATAGCAGCGGCACATCGACAAGATATACATTGCCCTGTTATTGCATTGACTGGATCCAATGGGAAAACCACAACTAAAGAAATGATCGCGGCCATTTTACCCTCTCCCTCACATGCAACTCGAGGAAATTTCAATAATCATATTGGCGCACCTTTAAGTGTGTTACAACTGAATAACCAACATCGTTATGCAGTTTTTGAATTAGGTGCAAATCATCCTGGTGAAATCGCCCATACTGTGGCAATTGTTCATCCTGATGTGACCTTAATTAATAACATTGCTCCTGCCCATGTGGAAGGTTTTGGTTCCATAGATGGCGTTGCGCGCGCCAAAGGAGAAATTCATCAGGGTTTGTCACTTGCAGGTGTTGCGGTGGTGAATGACGATGATGCTTATGCTCATTTTTGGGACGAATTATTGCTTGATAAAAAAGTACTCCGTTTTTCTTTGGATCATACGGCCGATGTTTACGCACAAGATGTGCAATTAGATGACTCTGGTTGTGGACAGTTTTCTTTAATCATCCCTAATGGACGAGCTGATATTCATTTAAAAGTTCCTGGTCTGCATAATGTTCGTAATGCTCTGGCTGCTGCGGCGTGTTGCCATGCAGTAGGTATTTCCGTAAAAGAGATCCAACAAGGATTAAATCGATTTGGTGGTGTAAAAGGACGCCTAACTGTCCTTGAAGGAAAAAATCAATCTACTGTAATTGATGATACTTATAATGCAAACTTACGCTCTGTTTTAGCTGCTTTAGAAGTATTGGCGGAATGTCCAGGGAATAAAATTTTTGTGTTCGGGGATATGGGTGAATTGGGTGCTTGGGCAACTCAGCATCACCAGGAAGTTGGATTTGCAGCGCGTCGGTTGGGTATTAATCAGTTACTCAGCTGCGGAGCCAATAGCAAATTAGCTGCTGAATCATTTGGTGTTGGTGGTGAGCATTTCATTACCCAGGAACAATTAATACAAAATCTCGTAGAAAAGTTGTCACCAGATACGGTTGTTTTGGTAAAAGGTTCTCGATCCAGTGCAATGGAAAAGATTGTACATCAGCTGATATAAGTTGACTTTAGTTTGTATGACAATAAATAAGTAGTCGGTCACCTAGGATATGAATTGTGATGAATGGTTGATTTTGAGTATAGGTATACCAAATACGACTGTGCTCTGAAACAAGGCGACTAGATACATGAATAATTGCGTTAATAATCCAAGAAATTTTTTTATACGATGCTGAATGGTATGTAGGTTTATGGTATGCTTGGCCGCTTTTTTGGCCCATTATCCTGTTGGGCTTACTTAACAAAAACCCATCGGGCGTGTTTACAATTTGCTAGATTGAGTCACAAGGCTTTGCGACCAAGAGAGTAGAGTTTGTAAGTAGGCTTTTATTGGGGTTAACAAGAGGAACAATTATGCTCTACTGGCTAACGCAGCTATTCCAAGGACAGTATCATGCGTTAAGAGTTTTCCAATACCTGACCTTCAGATCTATTTTAGCTTCTTTGACTGCGCTTATAGTGGGACTAGTCTGTGGGCCGCTGATGATTCGCTGGTTACGTGGTTTGCAGATTGGTCAGATGGTGAGGGATGATGGTCCCCAAACCCATTTATCAAAAGCTGGAACCCCAACTATGGGTGGGGTCTTAATCTTGTTGGCTATTACCGTGAGCTGTTTGCTTTGGGGGGATTTACAACAGTCCAGTTTATGGCTTGTCCTTTTAGTGACCCTTGCAAATGGGGTCGTAGGTTGGGTCGATGATTATCGTAAATTAGTATTAAAAAATAGCAAAGGATTACCTGCACGCTGGAAATATTTTTGGCAATCAATTATTGCGCTTATTGCAGTTATTTACTTATATATGCATGCCACTTTACCTGTCCATACTCAGCTTACTGTTCCTTTTTTTAAATCCTTAACTATAGGTTTAGGTATCTTCTTTCCTGTTCTGGGTTATTTTGTAATTGTAGGGAGCTCTAATGCAGTGAACCTGACTGACGGCCTAGATGGCTTAGCAATTATGCCTATAGTCATGGTGGCTGGGGCTTTGGGGATCTTTGCTTATGCTTCCAGTAATGCTGTTTATGCACCCTATTTAGGAATACCCTATGTTCCTAATACCGGGGAGTTAACGATTTTTTGCTCCTCAATTGTTGGCGCAGGACTTGGTTTTCTTTGGTACAATAGTTATCCCGCACAGGTATTTATGGGAGATGTTGGTTCTTTAGCTTTAGGAGCGGCTTTAGGTATTGTTGCGGTAGTTGTCCGCGAGGAATTGGTTTTATTAATGATGGGTGGCTTATTTGTCATTGAGACTATTTCTGTTATTTTACAGGTAGGTTATTTTAAGTACACTCATGGTAAACGTTTATTCCGAATGGCTCCTTTACATCATCATTTTGAATTAAAAGGATGGTCAGAGCCTAAAATAATTGTCAGATTTTGGATTATCACTGTTGTTTTTGTATTATGCGGATTGGCCACTTTGAAACTTCGATAAAAAGGATACACTCATGAATCCTCCTTTGTATTTGGTTGCAGGTTTGGGTAAAACAGGAGTATCGATAGCGCGATATTTACGTAGAAAAAATATACCTTTTCTTGCTTTTGATACACGTGCCCAAGCTCCAAGTGTCGCTGAGTTTACAAAAGAATTTCCAGATATCCCTGTTTATACGCAACACATGCCTGATGAAATAATCGCTCAGCTGTCAGATATTATCGCAAGCCCCGGGTTATCCTTAGATACTCCTTTTTTAAAGAAAGCCATGCAGATGGGCATAGATGTATACGGTGATATAGAATGTTTGGCTCGAGAGATTCATGCTCCGGTGATTGCAATTACTGGAACCAATGGAAAATCTACCGTGACCACCTTAGTAGGGGAAATGGCGAAAGCTGCAGGATATAAAGTTGCCGTAGCTGGAAATATAGGAACCCCTGTTCTCGATATGCTCCATGATGGTCATCAGTATGATTTATGGGTTTTGGAGTTGTCTAGCTTTCAATTAGACCTAACTTATTCTTTGGCCCCAATTGCGGCAACTATTCTGAATGTAACCCCCGACCATTTAGACCGGCATCATACTATGGAGGCTTATGCCCAAGCCAAACAACGGGTGTATCACCAAGCACAGGTTGCACTATTTAATCGCGATGATCCTTATACTGTTCCTACTGCAGGAGTTAACCGTATTTCTTTTGGTGCTGATGCACCTGAACAAAACAATTGGGGTTTGATCACTCAAGAAGAGAAAATATACTTGGCGAAAGGGGATGCGTGCATTTTGCCAGTTGATTCTATATTGATCAAAGGAGTTCACAATTGGCTTAATGCGCTAGCTGCTTCTGCTTTAGCTGATGCGGCAGGTATGTCTTATCAACACATTACGAGTGTATTGACTTCATTTACGGGGTTACCTCATCGTTGTCAATGGGTGCGAACTCTTGATGGCGTTGATTGGATTAATGATTCAAAAGGGACGAACATTGGTGCAACCATCTCTGCTATTAATGGAATAGGAGGTTCTATGCAAGGAAAAATTGTACTTATTGCTGGAGGGCAAGGAAAGGGGGCTGATTTTAGCGAGTTAGCTCAACCTATAGCTGATTATGTTCGCTCTATCATTTTGATTGGTGAAGATGCGGATAAGCTGGAAGCAGCTTTAGCTAATGTAGTGCCAATCGCACGTGCGTCCTCATTGGATAATGCGGTAGCGGTAGCTAAATCGCAAGCAAAACGAGGAGATGTTGTTTTATTGTCTCCAGCATGCGCTAGTTTGGATATGTTCCGTGATTTTAATCATCGCGGTGAATCGTTTGCTTCATTAGTGAATGGATTGTAATCGATGCGACCTAGACATCTGAATCAAAGGGGCAAGCCAGTCAGCAAGCCTATTTCACTTTATGATAAATGGCTAATTAGCGTAGTTATTGCTTTGATGATCATCGGGCTGATGATGGTCGCTTCAAGTTCGGTCATGATCTCTACTAAATATTTCCATCAACCATTTCATTTTTTAATTCGCCAATCATGTTATTTATTTGCTGGTTTAATGATCGCCCTTATTGTGATTAGGACGGATAGTAGTGTTTGGGAGCGTATCAGCATGCCGATGCTACTCATTTGTTTGTTGCTGTTGCTCATCGTATTAATTCCAGGCATAGGTCGTACAGTCAATGGCAGTCGGCGATGGTTAGCTTTGGGACCAATAGGTATCCAAGTATCCGAACTCGCAAAACTTACTATGATTTTTTATCTTTCAGGGTATTTAGTACGTCAACAACAAGCGGTCAGTAACAGTATCTTGGGTTTTATTAAGCCCATGGTGATTTTAGGTGCTGTTTCGTTTTTGTTATTACTTGAGCCTGATTTTGGTGCTACAGTGGTAATTTCTGGCACGGTTATGGCCATGTTATTTCTAGCTGGTGTAAAATTACGCTATTATATAGGTTTGATGCTCGTTGTTATGGCAGCACTGGCATTTTTAGCAGTTTCATCTCCATATAGGGTGGCTCGCTTAACTGCGTTTTTAGATCCTTGGGCAGATCAGTATAATAGTGGTTATCAGCTGACTCAATCCTTGATTGCATTTGGTCGAGGAGGGTGGTTTGGTGCTGGTTTGGGAGAAAGTATTCAGAAGTTATTGTATTTGCCAGAAGCTCATACTGACTTTTTATTTGCTGTTTTAGCAGAGGAATTGGGATTAATTGGTATTTTAATGGTTATGACCTTATACGCTATATTAGTAATTAGAGGTTTGACTATTGCATATAATGCTCATGCACAAGAGCGATTGTTTGCTTCATATACCGCTTATGGTTTAACTTTTTGGTTAGGGTTACAAGCCGCCATTAATATGGGCGTTAACTCGGGTTTACTACCCACAAAAGGGCTAACTTTACCATTAATGAGTTATGGTGGTGCAAGTATGGTTATCAATTGTATTGTAATTGCGTTATTATTGCGCATTGATCATGAGAATCGTTGGCAAGCTCTGGGATTAGGGCCATTGTCAGCATAAGGGGGCGTGTGTGGGTAAGTCAGGACAATTTATAGCTTCAAGGATGGGCTGTGTAGAACAAATACATTTTGTTGGAATTGGTGGAGTCGGTATGTGCGGTATCGCTGAGGTATTACATTACCAAGGATATCGTATTACTGGATCTGATTTGGGTGAAGGCAGTACAGTACAAAGACTAAAATCTTTAGGTATTCCCGTTTTTACGGGGCATAAAGCCGAACATATAAAGGGTGCCGATGTTGTAGTGCGTTCTTCGGCTGTTGGCATGAACAATCCGGAAATTGTGGCTGCTCGTGAACAAATGATTCCAGTAATCCCACGCGCGGCGATGCTTGCTGAACTCATGCGCTTTCGTCATGGTATTGCAGTTGCTGGTACTCACGGCAAAACAACCACTACAAGCCTTGTCAGTAGCCTCCTGGCTGAAGGTGGTTTGGATCCTAGTTTCGTGATTGGTGGAAAATTAAATAGTCTGGGAGTCAATGCGCAACTTGGTCAATCTCCGTATTTTGTTGTTGAAGCGGATGAAAGTGATGCATCATTCCTATTCTTAAAGCCCATGATGGCCATAGTGACTAATATTGATGCAGATCACATGGATACTTATGAGAATGATTTTGATAAATTAAGAACAACATTTCTTGAGTTTTTACATCATCTGCCTTTTTATGGCTTAGCAGTGGTATGTATTGATGACGAAGAAGTGCGTAAGATTCTCCCTGCTATTGAACGACCGACGTTGACTTACGGATTTGCTGAAGAAGCTCATTACCGTGCGATTAATTGGACGCAAAATGAACTGGTTAGTGAGTTTACTGTGGTGCGTCCCGTGCCTTATACTGAATTAAAAATTCAATTTCAGTATCCAGGCCGTCACAATGTATTAAATGCATTGGCTTCTATTGCAATTGCAACACAATTAGGTGTTGATGATGCTTCTATTGTCCGTGCTTTGGCAAAATTTCAAGGTGTTGGCCGTCGTTTTCAAATGTTGGGTGAGAAAAGATTTGAGAATGGTTCAGCCTTAGTTGTCGATGATTATGGCCACCATCCTCAAGAAATTCTATCAACTATAGATGCATTTCGACATGTTTGGCCAAATAAACGACTTATCCATGTATTTCAACCACATCGTTATACAAGAACTCAATCCTTACAGGAACAATTTGTCGATGTGTTAAGTCTTGCTGATGAGTTGTTCTTATTTGACATCTATTCTGCTGGTGAACCTGAAATTCCTGGGATAACCAGTGAGGGTCTGGCGCAAAAAATTAGAAATAAAGATAAGAAAGTAACGCTTGTCAATGAACAATCGCTGAAGACGAAGCTGAATCAATTCATTAAAGATGGTGATGTGATTTTAATGCAAGGTGCAGGAAGTATTGGTCAAATTGCTGTGAACTTGATGAAAGAACTGTGAGCAACATGAGTCCAACTGATGCTTGTAACCTTGATGGTGAATTTCAGGGCGCCTTGCTTTATAATGAGCCTTTGGCTGAATATACTACTTGGCGCGTTGGTGGCCCTGCTTCTAAGCTTTATAAACCCAAAAGTATTACAGATTTGGCCTTATTTCTTCATAAGATTCCTGAAGTAGAATCTTTATTATGGTTAGGACTAGGTTCGAATTCTTTGATCCGCGACGGCGGATTCTCAGGAACTGTGATTCTGACTCAAGGATGCTTAAAAGAAATGACTCTTTTAGATGCCCAGACCGTTAAAGTTGAAGCGGGGGTATCTTGTGCGAGCATGGCGCGTTTTTGTGCACGAAATGATTTAGCCGGTGGCGAGTTTTGGGCAGGAATCCCCGGGACTATGGGAGGAGCTTTGCGAATGAATGCCGGTTGTCATGGTGGCGAGACCTGGCAGTTCGTTGTGGCGCTACAAACCATGAACCGTAAAGGGGAAGTAATAACGCGTAAACCCGAGGAATATGAAGTGGCTTATCGCCATGTTTCAGGACCTCCTGAAGAATGGTTTATTTCAG
Source organism: Legionella sp. 39-23 (assembly GCF_001897665.1). NCBI lineage: Bacteria > Pseudomonadati > Pseudomonadota > Gammaproteobacteria > Legionellales > Legionellaceae > Legionella > Legionella sp. 39-23. The sequence goes on from NZ_MKTO01000042.1 coordinate 79,190, forward strand.
CTACATTTAAGCTAAATCCTGGGAAGAAAGAAACCTCATTGCAGGTGATAAATGAATTGTTGGAGCGTCGAACCAATACACAACCTACTAACGAATACAATTGTGGATCAGTGTTTCGAAATCCTGTAGGAAATTTTGCAGCTCGGCTTATTGAATCTTGTGGATTAAAAGGGTTCAATATTGGAGGTGCAATGGTTTCTCAGAAGCATGCAAATTTTATTATCAATGATCAAGGAGCAGCAACTGCAGCAGATATTGAAGCATTGATTCATTTGGTACAAACTAAAGTTCGTGAGCAGACAACGATTGAGTTGATGCGCGAAGTTCATATAATCGGAGACCTTTAATGTCCAAGCCTCTTAACCTGGTTCTTCTTTATGGTGGAAAATCTGGGGAACATGAAATCTCATTGATTTCAGCCGCATCTGTTCTTGCACATTTGGATGCTCGAAAATATAACATTATTCCTGTAGCGATGGATAAAGATGGCCTATTTTATCTGCATCAATACCAGGATTTACTTGCCTATAAAGAAAAGCTTCCAGTGGTAACCGAACGCTCAAAACCTTTGGCAGGTTTATTTATTAATGGTCGTTTATCTGTAGATGCGGATGTTGTTTTTCCTGTAGTACATGGCCCTTTATATGAAGATGGGTGTTTACAAGGAATGCTTGAACTAGCCGGTGTAGCTTATGTTGGCTGCGATGTACTGTCTTCGTCCATTGGTATGGATAAAGACATGGCACGTCGCATAGTCTGTGTCGATGGATTAAAGTCAGCAAATTATAAGCTTTTATCCTGGCATAGCTCAGCATCTGAAAGACAACACTTTTGCCAGCAGGTTGCTGAAGAGTTTGGATGGCCTTTATTTGTTAAACCATGTGCAATGGGGTCTAGTGTAGGCATCCATAAAGCAAAAAATATGGCGGAATTACTCGTTGCAGTCGATGATGCGTTACGTTATGACGAAGAGATTTTGGTTGAATCATTTATTTCTGGACGAGAAATTGAACTTTCGGTACTTGAGAGTGCGGTACCCTCGGGAGAACCTAGAGTCAGCATTGCTGGGGAAATACGTGTTAATCATCCAGATGGATTTTATTCTTATTCAGCAAAATATTTGGAAAGTGGGCAAACGGATCTGATTATACCTGCTCCATTGAGCCAGACTTTGTATGAGCAATTAAAAAAAGCGGCTGCTGATATTTTTACACGGTTGAAATGTAAAGGTATGGCGCGTGTAGACTTTTTTGTGAATGATGCGACTGAAACCATTTATTTTAACGAAGTAAACACCTTACCTGGTTTTACTTCAATTAGTATGTATCCCAAATTATGGCAGGCGAGTGGTCTAGCCTATCCTGATTTACTGGATGAGTTGATTCGTATGGCGATGGTTCATCAACATTGCCGTCAGCACTTAGTAACCAATTATTTGTGAAAGCCATGAATAAAAATAGGGATGTTGATTCTGGGAATTTGCGTTATATTTGTTGGTTATTGATATTGACTTTAAGTGCCATGTTCTTGGCTTGCCGATTGGGTTATTATTATGCATCCGATGCAGAACGGTTTCCAATTACCACCATTAAAGTTGCTGCGAATTACGAACATGTAACGCATAAAGAGCTAGAAGGGGTATTAGCAAAATATTTAAGTGATAGCTTTTTTACTTTATCAGTCGGTGGGTTGCAGAATGAGCTAAATGAAATGAGCTGGATAGATACGGCAACAGTAGAGCGTGTTTGGCCAGATACATTGAAAATAAGGCTTGTTGAAAAAAAGCCAGTTGCAATTTGGGATAATGCATTGATGACTGAGGACGGCAGATTATTTAATGAGGGTGCCGTACCAGAGGGTTTAAACTTACCAAAATTAAAAGGACCTCTATCTCAACAAGAAGAAGTCTTACAAGTTTACGAAAAATTGAGTAAGATATTATCAATGTATGGCTTGAACGCTACTGGACTGCATTTACGAGAAAATCAATCCTGGGTATTGCTTTTAGGCAATGATATAAAAATATATTTAGGAAAGAAAGAGTTAGAAGAACGATTGCTGCGTTTTTGTAAAGCATATCCTGCAGTGTTTGCCGAAAAAATTGAGCAATTGTCTAGCGTGGACTTACGTTATCCACGTGGTATGGCAGTGCAGTGGAAACAACAAACGGAACGATAATGGCAAAAAAAATAGAAAAAGAGATTATCACTGGATTGGATATTGGAACTTCAAAAGTAATTGCATTAATTGGAGAAGTAACAACTGATGGTGCAATAGAAATTATCGGCATAGGTCGTCATCCCTCTCGTGGCCTAAAACGTGGCGTAGTAGTTGATATAGAGGCTACGGTGAACTCCATCCAACGTGCTGTTCAAGAAGCAGAACTTATGGCTGGATGTGAGGTGAGAACTGTTTATGCGGGTATTGCCGGTAGCCATATTCGCAGCTTAAATTCGCATGGAATTGTTGCCATTCGCGATAAAGAAGTATCTCAGGCCGATGTAGAGCGCGTGATTGATGCAGCTAAAGCTGTAGCAATACCTGCAGATCAAAAAATTCTGCATGTTTTGCCTCAGGAGTTTATCATAGATCACCAAGGCAGCATTCGCGAACCTGTCGGTATGGCGGGAGTTCGACTAGAATCTCGTGTACATATTGTTACCGGCTCAGTAAGCGCTGCCCAAAATATAGTGAAATGTGTGCGTCGTTGTGGTTTAGAAGTAAATGATATTATTCTGGAGCAATTGGCTTCAAGTCATGCAGTTTTAACTGAGGATGAAAAAGATCTAGGGGTTTGCCTGATTGATATTGGTGGTGGCACCACAGATATTGCAATATTTTGTGAAGGCGCAATCCGACACACAGCGGTCATCCCTATTGCCGGAGATCAAGTGACGAACGATATTGCTATGGCTTTGCGCACGCCTACAAAAGCAGCGGAATCGATTAAACTGAATCATGCGTGTGCTTTAACTGAATTAGCTAACTCAGATCATATGCTGGAAGTTACGAGCGTTAATGATAGGCCAGGAAGAAAAATATCCGCTAAAACTTTATCTGATGTAGTTGCCGCACGATATGAAGAGTTATTTACTCTCGTTCGTAATGAATTACGTCGAAGCGGTTTTGAAGACAGAATGGCTGCTGGTATCGTTCTTACCGGTGGTGCTGCCAATGTTAGAGGCGGTATTGAACTTGCAGAACTTTGTTTTGAAATGCCAGTAAGAAAAGGTTGTGCTCATTATGTTTCTGGATTGGCTGAAGCTACTGAAAATCCTTCATTTGCTACAGGCGTGGGGTTGTTGTTGCAAGGTTACCAACAACAATATGAATCAAACTACAATGTACCTACAATGAATGATAATACTCAAAGTTTGTGGGCAAGAATGAAAGAATGGTTCCAGGGTAATTTTTAGGTTACAAATAATAAAACGAAAACTGGTAATTGATTCTATTTATGGGGTGTGTTGCCGGATTTTTGCTAAAAAGAATAAACATGTGAGGGGAGCAGGGTTATGTTTGAATTAACGGAAGGCCAACACTTTAGTAATAATGCGGTAATTAAGGTTGTGGGTGTTGGTGGCGGCGGTGGTAACGCTGTCGAGCATATGGTTGCAGAGAATATTGACGGAGTTGAGTTTATTTGCGCTAATACCGACGCTCAGGCACTGAGAGGTTCAAATGCGAAAATACACATTCAATTGGGTGATGAGCTGACTAAAGGCTTAGGTGCCGGTGCAAACCCACAAATTGGACGTGAAGCAGCAGAAGAAGATAGAGAGCATATTCGAGAGATCTTAAGTGGTGCAGATATGGTGTTCATTACTGCAGGAATGGGTGGTGGGACTGGAACTGGAGCAGCCCCTGTTTTTGCGGAAATTGCCAAAGAATTAGGTATCCTAACTGTAGCTGTTGTTACGAAACCCTTCTCATTTGAAGGCAAGCAACGTGCAATGGCAGCTGAGGACGGAATTCGTCGTTTAGCGGAACATGTTGATTCTTTAATCACTATTCCTAACAATAAATTACTCAGTGTATTAGGTAAGAACATTAGCCTTCTGAATGCGTTCAAGGCGGCAAATAATGTTTTGCTTGGAGCAGTAAAAGGTATTTCTGATTTAATTACTCGTCCTGGTTTGATTAACGTGGATTTTGCAGACGTACGCACGGTAATGTCCGAAATGGGTATGGCTATGATGGGTACTGGTAGTGCTGTAGGTGAACAAAGAGCGCGTCAAGCTGCTGAAGCAGCGATTGCTTCTCCTCTATTGGAGGATGTGAATTTTTCAGGTGCTCGTGGAATTTTAGTCAATATTACTGCTGGCCTTGATATGTCAATTGGTGAGTTTGAGGAAGTTGGCGACGTAGTCAAAGAGTTTATTTCTGATGATGCAACAGTAGTCGTCGGAACAGTAATTGATCCTGAGATGACAGATGAAATGCGTGTCACTGTGATTGTAACTGGCTTGGGAGATGTAAGACAGCGCCATCAGCAAATGCAGCCGCAACAATCTCATCGTGCACGTTTGCTAGAAACAACACGTAGTGACGGTTCTTTGGACTATCAGCAATTAGAGCGTCCTGCACTGGTTCGTAAACAAGCGCAATCAAACATGTCTTCTGCGGCAAAACAAAATGGTGATAGCATTCCGGATGTAGATTATCTTGATATTCCTGCATTTTTACGTCGGCAAGAAGAGGTATAAGTATTAACCCCACATCAGTACTATGCTAATGTGGGGAAATTTAAGTCTTTGATACAAAAATAATTAGACTAAATATTAAAATATTGATAGGATTCACGAAGTTTTGCGTGCAAAATAAAAAAATTTAGAAAAATGATATTATGAGGAACAAGGTGAGCACTGAATGACAAAACAAAGAACTCCTAAAAAGGTGATCCAGGCAACTGGTGTAGGATTGCATTCCGGTGAAAAAGTGCTTTTAACCTTGAGACCTGCTCCTGTAAATACAGGCATAGTTTTCAGAAGGGTAGATCTTTCACCAGTTGTGGAAATACCCGCGTCTTATGAGAATGTTGGTGATACAATGTTATGTACTACCTTACATCATGGGCCAGTTAAAATTGCAACTGTAGAACATTTACTTTCTGCTTTGGCTGGTTTGGGCATCGATAATGCCTATATTGATGTAAATGGTCCTGAGCTGCCTATTATGGATGGCAGTGCCGCTCCATTTGTTTTCTTGATTCAATCAGCGGGCATACGCGAGCAAAATGCACCTAAAAAGTACATACGTATTCTTAAGCCTATTCGCGTCGAAGACAATGGCAAAATTGTTCAATTTTATCCATATAATGGATATAAAATTTCCTTCACTATTGATTTTGATCATCCAGCGTTCAATGATAAGCCACAAACAGTAAGTTTTGACTTTTCTACAACGTCTTATGTAAAAGAAGTATGCCGAGCACGTACCTTTGGATTTCTTTCCGATTATGAGAAGTTAAGAGAGTGTGATTTAGCTAAAGGCGGAAGTTTAGATAACGCCATTGTTGTTGATGATTATCGTGTGCTTAATGATGATGGACTTCGCTTTGAATCAGAATTTGTTTCTCATAAGGTTTTGGATGCAATCGGCGACCTATACCTGTTAGGTTCTAGTTTGATTGGTGCATTCGAAGGGTACAAGTCAGGTCATGAATTAAATAACAGACTATTACGTGAGCTAATGGCAAGACAAGATGCGTGGGAATATACTTATTTTGATACAGAAGAGTATCTCCCTAAGATGCACGCTGAGTTTTTTCCCCTCGAAGCATAGAAATGTAGCCTGGGTGAAGATTTAATCGAAGCCCAGGAAAACAATATGTTCCTCATCAGGAAACAGCTGTATTGTGGCATTTCCTGCGAAAAAATTTTCCTAATCAAGGTTCACGTACTGATGTGTACTGTACTGACAACTTGCACTCAAATCCAACCATTCGAGTATATGTTAATATAGTAGCCTGGGCTATTACGGAAAAACAAAACCCTATATCCAGTATGATTAGCGGTTATATCGTGAACGCTCCTATTCCTAGTTATGATTTTGCCCTTATCTGTGCTACATTTTATTCAGATTCTTAGTGAATTAACATCAAGATTGGCAAAGGAGCGTTGTGGCATGAAACTTAATATGGGCCTTTTTACTTTTGCGTTGTTCTGCAGTTCATCAATATACTCTGCAAGCACTGAACCACAAAAGACTACTGCTGAACAAGCACTTCATCTGAATTGGCTGGATACCAATATTTCACCGGCTAAGGATTTTTATTCTTATGCAGATGGTAGCTGGCAAAAAAACAACCCAATTCCACCTGATTATTCGAGCTGGGGAAGTTTTAATGTTATCCACGAAAAAGTGCAGAATATCATTCATCAAATGCTAATCAAGGCTTCAGAAAACACCCAGGCCAAGCCAGGCAGTATAGAACAAAAAGTTGGTGATTTTTATTATAGTGGAATGGATGAAAAAAGTATTAATCAGCTCGGCATTAAACCCATTCAGTCTGAATTTGATCGCATTAATCGTTTACAAAATTCAACCGATCTGCAAAATGAAATAGCGCATTTGCATCAAATCGGTGTCGATGTTTTTTTTAATTTTGGGAGCATGCAAGATTTCAAAAACAGTGAAGAGATGATTGGTGCAGCGACACAAGGCGGTCTGGGCTTGCCAGACCGTGATTATTATTTAAAAGATGATGCCAAATTTAAACAAATTCGCGAGGCGTATATCAATCATATTGCGAAGATGTTTGAATTATTAGGTGATGCTCCAGATAAAGCAGCAAAAGAAGCCAATACAGTGATGAAGTTAGAAACACAAATGGCAAAAGTTTCTATGTCTCAGGTTGAGCAACGTAATCCGCATGCGATTTATCATATTATGGATAGGGCACAACTGAGCAAAATAACTCCCGATTTTTCTTGGCCTGCTTATTTTTCAGCAATAGGACAAACTCAGATTAAAAGTATTAATTTAGCCATGCCTGATTTTTTTAAGGACTTGAATAAACAATTAAAAACAGTGCCTATTGATGATTGGAAGACGTATTTGCGTTGGCATTTAATAGATGCTTTTGCTTCTTACTTGTCACAGCCTTTCGTCGATCAAAATTTCAAAATGGTGGCCGTTCTCACTGGGGCCGAGAAAATATTACCGCGATGGAAGAGGGTAGTGAGTACGGAAAATAGTGCGTTAGGTTTTGCTATAGGTAAAATGTATGTAGCTCGTTATTTCTCTCCAGAGGATAAGAAACAGGCTTTGGATATACTCAAAAATATTCGTACTGTTTTACGAGAAGACATCAGCACTTTATCATGGATGACTCCTGATACTCGCGCGGCGGCATTGAAAAAACTCGATATGATGGAAGAACGAGTGGGTTATCCTTCCAAATGGTGGGACTATTCCAAGCTGAAAGTGAACAGAGGTCCGTACGTATTGAACGTGATTAGTGCTAATGAGTTTTTAACTCAGCGTGATCTGAATAAAATCGGCAAACCCATAGATAAAACTGAGTGGGGAATGACACCGCAGACCATCAATGCATATTACGATGCTTCAATGAATAATTTAAATATTCCAGCAGGGATTCTTCAATCGCCATTCTTTGATCCTAATGCACCTGCAGCAGTAAATTATGGAGCCATAGGGTTTGTAATGGGGCATGAAATGACTCATGGATTTGATGATCAAGGATCACAATTTGATGGCCAAGGTAATTTAAAGAATTGGTGGAAGCCAAGCGATCTGGAAAAATTCAAATCAGCAACACAATGCATTGTGAACCAATTTTCGCAATATGTTGTGGATAATGATTTGCGTGTGCAAGGAAAGCTAGTTGTAGGAGAGGCTACTGCTGATTTAGGAGGTATTACACTTGCCTATAGAGCGTTTAAGCATTCGCAGGCATATAAAAATGCACCTACAATTGGTGGTTTGACACCAGATCAGCAATTTTTCCTGGCAACAGCACATGTATGGGCTATGAATATTCGACCCCAACAACTGCGTAATCAAGTAACTACTGATCCTCACCCACCTGCTCGATATAGAGTCAATGGCAGTTTGGCTAATATGCCTCAATTTCAGGAGGCTTTTCATATTCCAGATGATAGCCCAATGGTGAATAAAAGCCGTTGTGTGATTTGGTAATCAATATCGCTCATCTTGAAATATCTCAGGGTGAGCTTAATCGAATTGAATTTAGACTTTTGTATGGACTAAGAAAAAAACAATTAAATTGCTTCCATTGTGAACATTGGTTAGACTGTCTGCACTGTTTATTTGTAACTAAATGTGGAGATAATAATGACTCAAGAAGAAATGATTTGCCGTATTGTACGTTATGTAACACAAAAACCGAGTACTAAAAAAGCATGTTGCGGATGAGCAGTATCAATTTATCTACTCTGCTTGATTATAAGAATCAGGTAGTAGTAGATTATTTTTGTCATCATCATCCTGAGTTTTCTGAGCAAGAAGCTAAAGTTTTGTTCGCGGATTTGCTTGCATGGATGTGGTTAAATGTATACAGAGCAAAGCAAGGCAAAAAGACTTATCTTTTTGGCCCGTTGCTCATTCTTGATGAAGTATGGCATGCTTTTATTCTCCATACCCGCGATTATGTTGATTTTTCCATGCGTTATTTTGAAGCCTATTTTCACCATGATGTTGAACCTGTTGGCCAAGAGCACATGATGCAAGAAGACGAGTTAGCTGAATATTTGCACGATTGTTTTGCTTATCTTGGTTCAGAGTGGGTAGCCCGCCGTTTTGCAACTGCGCTCACGGAAGCAAATCATTAATTTTTTTATTTTTTGTAGCCTGGGTTCCGCTTCGCTGTACCCAGACAACAATGACTTAATCATCACTATCAGCCAAATGCAGTAATGCTTTTTGTAACGGTTCATAATTACACTGCTGGCTTTCACTTATGATAATTTCTTTAGCTTTTTCTGATAATACATGTTTTGTAGTAGGTGTTGACTTTTCATATTGAGTTGTTGATTCAATAATGGCTACTTTAATTGAAGAGAGTTGATACATCCCTCCTTCTTTGCGTAATTTATCGCGTAGTTCAGGAATAGCATAACGTAATTGTGATGCCCAGACAGCATCAGTAGTCGTTAAAAGCAAACATCCTTTATTAAAACTCCCTACATGACATGTATTTGCTAAAACCTCAGGCAGCATTTGTCTGACCTTATCGGAAAGCTCTTCTAATTGGACAGAACGTTGGCATATATCGGCAAGTTGTTTGTTAAGGCAATGACTAATCGAGCGCATTTTCTATTTTAATGAAAAAAATGTAGTAAAGTTAGTATATACTTCGAACAAACTATAGAATAGTAAATTTGTGTTAAATACAATATTATAATTTTTTTATTAGACAATTCAGGATTATAGGTGAATCAATGTTTGAGAAGCCACATGACAATAATGTTATTTTTTTTACTCGAATGCATTGGATAATATTTTTTTGGCCAGTGATGTTTTTATGTGCTGCTTTGGCGGTTGTTTCTTATGTCGAGGTAGATTTCTTACGTAAGGTTGGATATGGTTTAGCTGCTTTTGCTTTATTATGGGTTGGCATGACTTGGATGACCTATTATTTTTCTTCCATCACCATCAAGAGAAATCAGGTTATTATTCGTACCGGAGTTATTGTAAGACAAACGATTGATATCCCTTTAAGTAAGATTGAAGCAATAGACATCCGCCAATCGATTCTGGGCAGCATTTTGAGTTATGGGATGGTATGTATCACTGGTACTGGTGGTACGCGTCGTATCATTAATTTTTTGCATAACCCTTTGACGTGCAGACGCTACATAGAACAACTACTGGGTGAGCTGCATCGACAAGATTAGTAAGGTTGCCTCAGGCATTGAGCGACTTAATTTGGCACATCTTGCGCGAAAGCAATACTTTGGGAGCCTCACATACTGTGGTGTATGCAACGTTTCCTCAGAATCATTTTCGCGTAACCTGCGCTCAAATCCAACCGTTCCCCAAGATTCAAGTATAAAGATTAGTTGTAGCTTGGGCGCAGTCTGAAACGTGAATGAGTACTTACTTTGAAATCATCGAACTAAATTCTCGCTAAAAGTTCTGCTTTAGTTTGTTTATCAACAAAAGCAGCTTCTATTGCCATGCGGGTAATTTTATTCATTATCTCATCACTATAACCATACGATTTTTGTACTTGCTGGTACTCTTGGCCCAATGTAGTACTCATAAAGGGGGGATCATCTGAACTAATGCTGATTTTCATCCCTGCTTCATAAAATTTAGGAAAAGGATGTTCATGCATGTTTTTAAACAAGCCTAAAAAGATATTGCTTGTAGGACATACTTCTAAAGTAATATTTCTATCTTTTACCATCGCCATGGTTTCTGGTGAATAAATTGAATTAACACCATGTCCTATGCGCTGGATGGGTAGGTTTTCCATCGCTTCGATCATCCCACTTGCAGGAGCAAATTCACCTGCATGTACTGTGCATTGTAAACCGGCATCAGCTGCGATGTGATACGCGTTACTAAATAATTTAGGAGGAAATTTTGCTTCATCACCACCTAAACCAAATCCTGTGACGCATGGAAATCTATCTTTATGAGTTTGTTTGGCAACTCGTTCTACAGCTTCAACACCAAAATGGCGTACTGCAGTAATTATAATCCGACCTACTATATTGAATTGTTCTTTAGCATCGTCAATTGCTTGTTGAATTGCGGTTAAATGTTCTGCGGATGGGATTTTACTAGAGAGTTCAGCATGATCAGGGGAATACATCATTTCTACATAAATTGCGTCTTCTTGAGCACGAGCGCGCAAGTAGTCGAAAGTAATGTCATAATAATCCTGTGGATAGCGAATCACCGAGGCGAGCGTATCATATACCTTTAAAAAATCGAGAAAATCTTTGGATAAATAGCTTATGCCATCAGGAGCGACGAGACCCTCTGGGAGCACCAATTTATTGCGTGCAGCGAGCTTTGCTGCTAATTCAGGAGTGATCGACCCTTCCAAATGGACATGTAACTCTGCTTTTTTCACACTCATCTTTCGCCCTTAATTTTTTTAAAGTTAGAATCATTCTAATAGAGTAGTTGCGATCGTAGTGAGCCCATTAAAGGTGTTGAGGACATGGATTTTTTGAGTTTTTCTGCTCAAAAAAGACAAAAAAATCAACCGATAGGCCGTCAGTACCTTTAAATTGTGCAACAGATTGCAACTGCTTTGTCTAGGATAATGGTAACTTAGATGAAAAAGCTATAAAATACCTGGTCTAAATTAAAGTTATTTTGGATTAGTTATGAACTCAGACGATATAGATAAAGCGTATGTAAGTCCTTATGACAAATTTTTATTTGAATTTGATGCCACTCATGATAAATCTGCATCACAAATAAAAGAAATTAATAAGCATAAAAGTATTTTTGAGAAGCGTGATAATAAAGATTATGGAAATGACAAGGGTGAAATCTGGGAAGAGTTTTAATCTACATGCCTGGCGAAACGAGGCAGCGGATTCAAAGACATCAACTGGGACGTTTTCTATAATGCAGGGTTGGCGCTAAACGTGCGTTGGGCTGTTCTGCCCAGCGTTTGCTGAATTAACTCCCACGCTCCAAATATCCATCATGAAACCATCACTATAAGCACTATGAATAAGTATCTTATTCATAGTTTCCTATGAAAAAAATCTGGTGCTTTGTTACAGGCTGGGCTTAGCAACCCAGCCTACAAATATTGAGCTATTTTGTCTAATACAGACAAGGATTATATGAGTAAGCAATTAGCCTAGCCCAAAAAGTAATGTAATAATTTATAAGCCAAAATCGTTAGAAGAGAGGCCGCGGGCAGAGTGAGAATCCATGACATAAAGATGTTGCGAATTACAATCAGATTTAATGCACCAATACCTCGTGCCAAACCTACTCCAAGAACTGCGCCAACTAATGTCTGTGTTGCGGAAACAGGGATACCAGTACTTGTTGCTACAACAACGGTTGTTGCTGCAGAAAGAGTCGCTGCGAAGGCCCGACTGGGTGTCAGTGCGGTGATGGCACTACCTACAGTTTCAATTACTTTTCTACCATACATGAGCAGGCCTGTTACCACACCAACACAGCCTAATAAGATAATCCATGCTGGGTAATTATTGGCATTAAATTCTTGATGTGAACTCATCACCAAGCTATGAATAATTGAAAGTGGTCCCACAGCCAAGGCTACATCGTTAGAGCCGTGTGCAAAAGCCATTGCACATGCAGTCATTGCCATAAGTATCGCGAAATACTTTTCAACTTGTATGAATCGTTCTCGGCGTCTTATTCTATGTGGCTCAGGAATACGCTTAATAAAGATCATCCCTATAATCGTAATCATGATGCTGGTTGCAAGGGTTACCGCCAGATTTTGTTTAAAATTTAGGTGAATCTGAAAATGGTTAAGTCCCTTAAATACAGTGATAAATGACAAAATAGAGCCAATGAGAAAAAGATAAATTGGGATGTACAATTTCGCTTTAGTGAGCGGGTTGCTTTTGACAAAAATAGTTTGTTGGATACTGGTAAATAATATAAAAGCAGTGATTCCTGAAATCATCGGAGACGTGATCCAGCTCACGGCGATGCGACCTACTTGATTCCAATGAATTGCTTGCGGCCCTAATACTATGGCGCCAAAACCGACCATTGAGCCTACTAATGCATTCGTAATAGAAACAGGAACTCCAAGATAACTCGCAAGATTCATCCAAATCGTGCATGCCAATAAAACGCCCAGCATTCCCTCAATAAGAATCAATGGTTGTCCGGAGAGCTCGCTGGAATTAATAATTCCATCACGCATCGTTTCTGTAACCCCAGTCCCTCCTAAAAATGCGCCAGCAAATTCAAAAATTATAGCGATTAACATGGCTTGTCTGACGGTGACTGCTTTTGAGCCCATGGTAGTGCTCATAACGTTGGCTAAATCATTAGCACCAACTCCCCAAGTCATCATGAAACACAAAATAATTGCGACAAAAAGATATATAATTGAATAATCCATAGAATTTGACTACCGAGCTATTAGAATTTGAAGACGACTACCCACATGTTGGGCACCATCGGCTAAATCATCAATCCATTGGACCAATTTATAGAGGAAAATTGCATCAATTGCAGATAACTCTTTTTCGATTTCAAAAATACGATGTCTAATATCTGCTAGGCGTTCATCACTGTCATGTTCAATCTCATAAAGTGTTAAGATCATTTCTTCTACGATTTTAACTTCAGAGCCCCTGAAACCTGTTTCCAGCAATTCATCTAATTCATTAATTGCTTTACATGCCTGTTTTGATGCATCCAGACAGCGACTTAAAAAAGGCATAAAAGTAGGAATGAGTATCTCTGGGACAACCATTTGTCTACTGACGATGAGTATGGCAATGTCTTCTGCTTTATTCGCAATGAAATCTTGAGCACTGAGAAGTTCAAGAAGATCCGTACGTGAAACAGGAAGAAAGAGTCCAGTCGGCAGATGCAGACGCAAATCTCTTTTAATTAAGTCCGCTTCTTTTTCGAGAGAAATTATTTTTTCTTTTATTTTATTGGCGGTTGCCCAATCTTTTTTGAGTATTGCTTCAAAAAATGGGTAGAGCTGCTTAGCGCATTGGTGTACTTTTCGCATGTGCTGTTCAATTGGTCTTATTGGTGAAGGACCAAACATATTAAATATGCTACCCATGATGTTTGCATCTCTTAAGCAAATTTTGGAGAAGTATACCCAAACTTTTTCCAGAACAAAACTATTGAATTATGGTTCATCGGTTTTTTCGTTTTTATTTATTGATTTTTCAAGGCTAAAGTAAAAAAAATTTTATTTTGCTCCATTGATTTTCTATATTGGTCTACAATTGAGAATATTAGGGTTTACCATAATAAAATTTTCCTTAAATGAAATCCATGGATGACAACAGGAACAAGGAGTTCACGATGAAGCGATTTTGGATGATCGGTTTATTGTTGTTGGCAAATAATGTGTTTTCACAAACACTAATCACTAAAGTGATTGAACTGCACTATGTTCCTGCCCCAAAGGTGATCCAATTAGTACAACCATTGTTGCAATCTGGAGAAAAAATAAGTGGTTCTGGGCAAACTTTAGTTGTTCAGGTTTCTCCCCAAACACTTACCGGAATCAGAACCGTATTACATCAAATCGATGTGCCCCCTGTAACATTTAACATTTCTATTTATCAAGGGGATCCAAATTGGTTGAGTGCACAAAATAAAAATTCGGTAAGCTATAGCACACAATCTCCTGAGGAAGTAAGACGCTCACAATCAGTTAAAGTAATGAGCGGCGACTCTGCATTCGTATCGACAGGTGAAGAAGTACCTATAGTCACCTCAGTAGGTGCTGGTTTTTTTACAGGAATATCTTACGAACAGCATCAAATCAAAAATGGATTGTTGGTGCAACCTGTACTGCGTGGTTCAAGGGTAGAGCTAAAAGTACGTCGAGTACGTGAACAACAAAATCCCGCCGGTGGACAACAATTTGATAACCAAAATGTAGCTACAACCTTAATGGTACCGTTAAATAAATGGGTTTCCTTAGGAACCCCCGAGGGCGCACAGAATTCTGATCCTTCGTCAGTATCTTACACTGCGGGAAGACCATTTTCTCAGCAAGCAACTCTTTATGTAAAAGTAACAGTGGAACATGATTAAATAACTGAATAAAAAATACTCAATTGGTATATAATTAATATAGACCTATAAATAAACTGAACCTTTCGGGAGGGCGCATGGCAATTATAAGCTCATTGGCTAATCATTTGCTGATCGCAATGCCTTCTCTAAATGATCCTAATTTTGAGAGAACGGTGATTTATATTTGTGAACATCATGAACAAGGTTCTGTGGGTCTCATCGTCAATCGCCCCATGCAATTTCCCTTGGCTATCGTTTTCGAGCAATTACATATTGAGCCTGTTCGGATGGAACAAAACAAAATGCCTTTAATGTTTGGTGGGCCCGTACAACCTGAGAGAGGGTTTGTGATTCATAAACAATTTGGTGGTTGGCGCTCCAGTTTGTTTCTACAGGATGAGGTGACGGTAACGACATCAAATGATATTATTCGTGCCATCGCAGAAGATAAAGGGCCTAAAGACGTTTTAATTACTTTAGGTTATGCTGGATGGGTGGAAAGTCAATTGGAAAAAGAAATTCTAGAAAATACTTGGTTGGTTTGCCCGTATCGTTCCGAGATTTTGTATGAGGTTCCCTTCGAAGATCGTTGGGAATATGCTGGAACTACCCTAGGGATCAGAATGAGTCAATTGAGTTCAAATGTCGGCCATGCCTAGTCCTGTATATTTAGGTTTTGATTTTGGTTATAAACGCATTGGTGTTGCTGTAGGCCAACAACTGACGTGTAGTGCATCCCCTTTAGCAACTTTGAGTGCTCGCTCTGGTGTTCCTGATTGGAGCGTAGTGGCTAAGGTCATTGCCGAATGGTCACCCCAAGCGCTAATAGTTGGTTTTCCTACGTGTATTGATGGCAGTGAATTATATACAACTTCTGCCGCGCGTCGGTTTGCCAAAGAGTTGCGTAAACGATTTTCTTTACCCGTGCATTTAGTTGATGAACGGCTCTCAACGGTTGAGGCGAGGGAGCAATTGTTTGCACAAGGTGGATATCGTAAAATCAAACAATCTGAGGTAGATAGTATCGCTGCGTGTGTTATACTTGAGCAATGGCTGCAACATCCTGAATAGGGTCTATTCCATTTCTACTGTCTTGGTTCAAATAACCTGATTTTCAGTGCTTCAATGCTCGAAAAATTAGCTCATTTGGGTTCATGCTCGCAAAATGCAAACAGATCTAGATTCCTGGCGGTTAAAAAATAAGGGTTTTATGAATCACTTTTTAGAAATTAGTCAATTATCACGACAACAGATTGAGTCTCTACTGCAACGTGCAGTGTATTTCAAACACCATAATCATTATCCTTCATATGCACAATATACTGTTGCCAATTTGTTTTATGAAAACAGTACTCGCACGCGTGTGAGTTTTGAGTTGGCTGCCAAGCGTTTATCTATGCCGGTGATTAATCTGGACTTGCAGAGTTCTTCAGAGACTAAGGGCGAGACCATTGAAGATACAATTCGTACCCTTGCTGCTATGGGAATCCAATATTTTGTAATTCGTCATCGACAAGATGGTTTGCAGCAAAGTTTAGCCAATCAAATTGGCGATGAGATTCATATAATTAATGCGGGCGATGGTACTCATGCACATCCAAGCCAGGCTTTACTTGATATGATGACGATCATCGAACAAAAGCCACGATTAGATCAATTAAAAATAGCAATCCTTGGCAATATTAGGCACTCACGAGTGGCTAATTCATTTCAATGTATGTGCGCCCAATTAGGTATAGGGGAGCTTGTATTGGTTGCTCCTGAGCTTTGGCAACCCAAAACAGTACATTTTGGACGCGTCACCCATAATTTACGCGATGGATTAACTGATGCAGATGTCGTGATTTGTTTACGTGTGCAGCATGAGCGCTTATTAGAATCCGATCATTTAGATCTCAATTCTTATCGACGTGATTTTGCTCTAACAGAAGAAAGTCTCGCTTATGCTAAGCCTGATGTAATGGTGATGCATCCAGGGCCTATAAATCGAGGTGTCGAAATAGACAGCGCTGTTGCCGACGGAGCAAATTCTTTTATACTGAATCAAGTTACGAACGGTGTTTTTGTGCGTATGGCAATTTTTGATGCTATAAGTAATCGAGGGTAGTATTTAGGAATTCACACGGCAGTGATATTGAATATGGAACATCCAAGGATATGCCCATGAGCCAACGCTATCAGCATATATGCATTTTAGTATTGCTGAGCTTTTACTGTTTGTTGTTTTATTTTATTTTTAAGTATTATCAACGGGTAGATTTTTCTTCTTTTTATCTATCGTCTCAGGCATTAACGCAGGACGAAAATCCTTATAGAAATTTCTATACTACTTTTTTGCCCTCTATAAAGATATTGCCGGCTAATTTAAATCCACCATTTGTTTTGTGGGGATTTGGTTTTTTGACGCAATTAAGTTATTCCAGCGCATTGTTTATTTGGCTGTGCATGTCTTTTATTTTAGGAATAATAGGGATAACCATTACCTTTTATTACGCATTTTCTAAGCAATTTTTACAGAAAAATTATATTAATTTGTACCTTCTTTATTTTGCATTTTTCCCAACACTAATGAATTTTGTGACCCTACAGTTTGGTTGTATTTTGTTGTTTTTAATTATGGTGGGTTATTATTTTTATTTAAATCATCGCGACTACCTGGCAGGTATATCCTGGGGCATCATCGTTGCAATTAAGTTATTTCCTGCTTTGTTATTTTTCTATGCGTTAAAACAAGGCCGTAAACGAGTCTCTGCAATCATGCTGGTTACGGTGTTCATTGCTTCATTGCTGCCCTTACTGATTCATGGACCGGTGGTTTATGAGCAATATTTTAGAATGATGAAGGGGGTATTTTGGTATGGTGATAATTGGAATGCCTCAATTTATGGATACTTTTTTCGTCTGCTTTGGGGAGGCGAGAGACTCCCTAACATGTTTTACTTAAAGATCGTTAATCTAGTTTATAGTGTGCTATTTTTTATTTTGCTTTTATGGTACTGGAGAAAATTAGGACCAACTGAAAGCGAGCCGATAAACCACCAACCCTTTTGTTTGACTCTGGCTATGATGTTATTGATGAGTCCTTTGGGTTGGATTTATTATTTTCCTTTGTTAGTTTTCCCCATGATACTTATTTGGTTTGCGGTGTTAACAGAACAAGACGCTTCGACAAAAACAATATTTATTTGCCTTCTATGTCTTTTTCTTATCAATTTTCCTGTTGGTTATGTAAACAGCCAGGACATGTCTCATTTGTGGGTACGCATCAGTTTTTTCTCCTGCCCATTTTATGGCTTATTGCTGCTCAGTTATCTTTTAGGCACAAGGAAAAAAATCTATGGGAATAATGAACTCCAATGTATTGCAACAAAACATTACTCGATACCAGCATTGATCGTTATTCTTATATTTGGAGTGCTCGTCCCTGTAATATATTATCTGACACGCTTGGTCAATTTGACTTTTCATTTACAAATGACCTAAGAAATTTCCGCTCCTATGAGAGGTGTATGGCCATAATCAATACCCACATCCGCTCTGGCCGGTACCTTCTCTCTTGCGGAGAGAAGGAACATTCAATTTTTCTTCATCCGGGGGTCCGTAGGGGGTGTCTAAAAGACAAGGCTTGTTGCAAATGTTCTAGACAAACCTGACTACTTTCATTCATGTCTGCAAGAGTGCGTGCAACTTTCAATAAACGATGATATCCCCGAGCAGACAGTTTGAATTGCAACATAGACTGGCGTAAAAAATCGTGTTCTTGAGAACCCAAGGCACAAATTTTTTCACATGTGTTTGCTGCTAAAGATGCATTAAGACAATTTTGTCGCTCCAACTGTAGGGTTCGTACTTTTATAACCTGTTCTCGAATCAGATGACTTTGTTTGCTGGGATTAATATTGGGTGCAACTAATTCTTCCTGAGAGAGTGCCTGGACGGAGATATGCATGTCAATACGATCGAGTAGGGGTGCTGAAATCTTCGCATGATATCGCTTGATGCGGTCAGGGCTACATAAACAGTTCGCCTGAGGATTGCCCCATTGTCCACATGGGCAGGGATTCATTGCGGCAATGAACTGGAATTTAGCTGGAAACTCTATTTGTGCCGCAGCTCTTGAAATGCATATTGTTCCCGATTCCAGTGGTTGTCTTAATGTTTCTAGAACTTGCCGGTTAAATTCTGGTAGTTCATCCAGAAACAAGACTCCATGATGTGCCAGAGATATTTCTCCTGGTTTCGGTGGATTTCCTCCGCCAACTAAAGAGACAGGCGAGGCTGTATGATGGGGCGCACGAAAAGGTGGGGAACGCCATTCAGCAAAATCAGGTAATTTACCACGTATGGAATTAATCGCCACGCACTCTAGAGCTTCTGTTTCGGATAAAGGGGGTAATAGTGTATTAAAGCGCTTTGCTAGCATGGTTTTTCCACTTCCAGGCGCGCCACTGAGTAGAATACTGTGTCCGCCATAAGCTGCAATTTCCATGGCTTTTTTTGCGTGAAACTGCCCTTTAATATCAGACCAATCCTCTGCATATTGCATGAAGTAAGAGTCTGGTTGCGGTGGCAGCGACTGCAACGAAGTTCCTTGGCAAAGGTAGCTGCATACTTCACGTAAGTTGTTAGCACTGTAGATATTTTGATATCCGGCTAACGAGGCTTCATGAGCATTTGCATTGGCGATAATAAGCGAACTTTGGTCTTTATTTGCTGCTAAGACAGCAGGAATAATAGCGGAAATGCCACGAAGCTCGCCACTTAAGGCAAGTTCAGCTATAAACTCATGGTCGGCTAATTGGTTTTTAGGGATTTGGTTTGACGCAGCAAGAATACCCAGAGCGATTGGTAAATCAAAACCACTCCCTGTTTTAGGCAAATCTGCAGGCCCTAAATTTACAGTGATTTTACGGCAAGGAAATTCAAATTGGCTATTAATAATTGCAGAGCGAACTCGATCCTTGCTTTCTTTTACGGCAGTTTCAGCAAGGCCTACTATTGTAAAACCAGGTAAACCATTCGACAAATGAACTTCTACTGACACCGGTTGTGCCAATATCCCAACAGTACTACGTGTTTTAGTAAACGCAAGATTCATTGCTTATTCCTGTGATGTTGGACAAAGTGAACGACAAAATTTCCTATTAGAATTCTTGCATCCTGCAAGAATTCTAATGTCGTTGCTTATGCTGCAATTACTTCTGTTCTTTGTTAAGCTGGGTCATTAAAACATCGACTTGCTTTTGTAGGTGCTCTACTTTTTCTCGGGTACGCGCCAGAACTTTGGTTTGTACATCAAACTCTTCGCGAGTAATCAGATCCATATGAGCAAAAGCCGCTTGCAGCACCTCTTTAAATTTTTGTTGGATGTCTTTTTCAATGTTTTGTAGACTTGGGGGAAGAGCAGCAAAAAGTTTTTTTGCTAAGTCGTCAAATTGTTTGGGGTCGAACATAATCACTCCATGTTTGTTTTTGCAAAGAGTCTAACAAAAGTATAATCACAGCGGAATATATTATGAAAATGATTATGGCAATTATTAAGCCTTTTAAACTGGATGATGTACATGAGGCATTAATGGAAATAGGGGTACCGGGGATAACTATTTCTGAAACTCGTGGCTTTGGACGACAAAAAGGTCATACTGAGTTGTATCGGGGGGCTGAATATGTAGTCGATTTTCTTCCTAAAATTAAAATCGAATTAGCCTTACCTGATGATATGGTCGAATCTGCAATTGAAGCGATTTGCAAATCTGCTTATACCGGTAAAATTGGCGATGGTAAAATTTTTGTTTATGAGTTGCAACAAGTGGTCCGTGTGCGTACCGGAGAAATTAATGCGGATGCGTTAACCTAAAAACCACCATACCAATAAATGGCACGTTGAGTAATTACTGCATTGAGTTGAATATCCCAAGGTTCGGACTCAAGGCAGTCTACACGTTGGAATTGGTACGCTACCCCAAATAAGGGACAATTTCCTTTGTTTTTAAAGGTGCGATCGTAATAACCAGCTCCCATGCCCAGACGATTACAGCGTACATCAAAAGCAACTAATGGTACTAAAGCTAAGTCTAACTCTTCTACAGGAATGGACAAATCAGGATGAACATCAGGTTCAGCAATTCCATAACGATTCTTGTGGAAAGGGGTATCGGATGTTGCTGGTAAAAAAGAAAGAGTTAAATTTTCTTCATTAAGAACAGGAAAATAACAGATTTTCCCTTGTAAGAGCGCATTTTTCCAAAGCTCATCTAAATCGATTTCACCTTTAACTGCACAATAAAGAGCGATTTTTTTTGCCTCTCGATATTGCTCTAACAAGCGAATACGATTACATACTTGACTTGATGCTGCGGCTCGATACGAAACAGACATCTTAGAGCGTATTTGTTTCATTGTATCTCTTAAAGCCTTTTTGACTTGATCTGTCATACAGGTATCGGTGTATTATTCTCTTTAAATTATCGATTCTTTATTGCAAAAATTCAAGGTATTGAAATACTCAAAAAAATTTGTCACTCTGAAAATCTCAGGAAAATGCTAGTTTTTTTTAAAAATACTAGGCAAGAAAGAAAAAATAAGGTATATAAGCCGTCCTGGTTTTTTATGAGGGTTTGTTGCCCCTTAGACTCCAGGTACAGTATAAACTCATTGAGAGAATGGTATGAGTGATTTGTTTGAAGATGATGAAGATGCTGTTGTAGAAGTCGGAGAAGACTTCGGCGATGTCGATAGTGAATTGGATGTTGAAGCTGAGGTTACAGAAGCTGTTCCACGTGATTTAGACGCACGTAGACGGTTGGAAAATATGTTGGATGAAAAACGTTTACGTGATGAACTGGAAGACGATTTTGGAGACTATTAATCTGGTTCGTCAATAAACACTCGTTGTAGATTCAGCTGCTTTTTCTAGGATTACAGTTATGATACGAACACGAGTACTCACAGAAGGGGAGAGCAGTTTTGCGTTTCCGATAGATGATCGCATCTTTTTGGGTGAGGGTTTGTTTGAAACGCTTAAAGTGGAAGGCGCCAAACCATGTTATGCTTTTTTGCATTGGCAACGGCTGGGCGATTCCGCACAAAAACTGGGGATCCCCTTTGATCTTTCTTATGAGCAATGGCTAGAACATCTACTGAATAAAATTAAACGCGATAATTTATATCATGGCGGTATTAAAGCAATTTTAAGTGGGGGTTCTGCGCCTAGGGGATTAGTTGCTCAAGGACAGGTCAGTCATCTCATATTCCAGACTTTTAATTATACGGTGGAAACTCATCCACTACGTTTGGTGAGCGTACCGTGGTTAAGAGATGAAAATAACCCCATATATCAAGTCAAATCGGTCAATTATTTAGAGGCTATCCTCGCTCGTCGCCAAGCAAATGCTCTTGGTGCAAATGATGCTTTGTTTTTTAATACGCGGCAGCATGCAACAGAAACTACGTGTGCGAATCTATTTTTGATAAAAAAAAATGGGTTACTGACTCCGCCTATAACTGATGGCATACTTCCTGGCATTACTCGCTCAAGATTGTTGCAATGGTCTCAACAACAAGGCTTAAGTTGTATGGAAGTTTCATTGACAAAAACAATGCTTCAAGAAGCCGATGTTCTTTTTACAACGAACTCCTTACAGGGAATTCGTCCGGTGCTTTCTTTGGACGAGCTCGTATTCGCAGTAGCGCATCCATTACTTACTCAATTATCTTCTTCTCTGAGCGCTTGAAACGAAAGCCATTAAGATGCGCTATCTTGATAATACACAGCAACAAAATGACTAAGCCTGCTATGAGGACTCCTCTGTTTTTATAAAATGCGCCTTGTTTTAATAAAGCCTCCATTCCTGCATATCCAAAATAGGTATAAACAATTTCAGCGGGAATTAGAAAAATAAACGTAGTGATTAGGTAGGAGCGGAATTTTATTGCCGTTAACCCTAGGCCATAATTGACTAGATTATAAGGAACAATTGGGACTAGTCGTAGAAAGGCAACACTCATCCATCCTCGTTGTTCTACGGCGGCAATTAGTTTTCTTAGTCTTTTTCCTTTTCTTTGCGAAAACCAGTCATAACCGAGATGCCTGGTAATTAAGAAAGAGAATGCTGCACCGCTGGTTGCACTTAATAAATTGACTAGGGTGCCCAGGAAGGGGCCAAAAAGCGCTCCTCCTGCTAAAGTGAGCACCATAGTTGGTAAGAACATAATCGTTGCAAAACAATATATAATTAAAAATAGAAGGGGAGCAAACCAGCCAAGATGATCAACCCAATTAATGATTTCACTTGAATACTTCTGAAAAAAGAAGGCAGTGGTAATTAGGAATACCAAGGTTAAAACAATGATGATAGCTTTAATGGGATGAATGATACGGTAATTCATAGGATTTGTTTTGACGTCGGATAAATCTTCAGTAATCGCACTACTGCCCTTAGCATTCAATTTTATCAAGAAGTCTATTACACCTGGGTGTACGTTGCAATCTTGAAAAAAAATGATTGATTGGGTATAACCAAAGCGAATTTTTTATAAGAGAAGCAGAAACATGGAACAAGTTACCTGGAAGGAAAGACAAAAGCAGCGCGCTCGTAAGTGGATTAGAGCAATATTGGCTCGCTGGTTTAAAGTGGAGTTACGAGGTAATTATCAGCCCGAACTCAACTCGGTGATTATTGCCAACAGAACGTCAACAATTGATTTACTTTTGCTTGCCGCTTTTTTACCCGAGCAGTTAACTGTAGCTTTCCCACCTCACTCATCAAGTAAATTTTGGATTAAGATGATGGCGCTTTTTGCCGATGTTATTACCATCGACTCTACTAACGCTTTTGCAGCAAGAGCATTAGTTAATGCCATACGAGATGGAAAGCGTTGCGTTATTTTTCCTCAAGGAATTGGCTTACAGGAAGAGAGCTTGAAGGTCTTTGATGCCCCTGGAATGGTATTACAAAAAGCGGGATCTTCAGTTATCCCTATACGTATTGATGGAGCACAACACAGTATTTTCTCTATAAGCAAAGACAAACATCTTATTCGTTTATTTCCCAAGATTATTTTGCATGTATTACCGACACAATCTTATATGCAAGACAAAGATAAGCCTCTTGACCGAAATGCAGTGAGTACCCGTTTGTTTCGTTTGATCAGTGAGTTAACCTTTGCAAACAGCTTTCAGCCCATGCCAATGTTTAAGTCCCTTATTCAGGGAGCTGCTTTGGGAACAAAGAATAAAGCGCTCATTGAAGATGCAAATCGTGCTCCGTTAACGCATAAGCAATTTCTTGCTCGCTGCTTTATTTTGGGACGGCAAATTAAAAAGCAAACCCATGTTGGAGAACATGTAGGCATCATGTTGCCTACGACCATTGCCGGTATGGTTAGCTTTTTTGCACTGCATGCATATCGACGTATCCCGGCCATGCTTAATTTCAGCCTGGGACTCCATAATGTGCTGGCCACATGTAAGATTGCTGAAGTAAAAGCAATTTATACGGCAAAACAATTCATTACTACGGCAAAGCTCGAGGATTTGGTCGAGGGATTACAGGAAAAAGGAATAAAAGTTTATTTTCTTGAAGACTTTAAGGATTCCATACATTTGGGCCATAAGCTTTCTGGATTATTAAAGGGGAGATTTGCTGCTCTGGCTTATCAACTCCTTGGCGCTCCAGTTTCTCCAGAGGATCCAAGCGTTATATTATTTACTTCCGGTTCAGAAGGTGTTCCCAAGGGGGTCGTTTTAACCCATTCTAATTTGCTCGCGAATTGTTCTCAATTAACTTCGCGAGTAGATTTTTCTTTTCGTGATAAATTTTTTAATTCCTTACCCATATTCCACTCGTTTGGATTAACTACCGGTTCAATTCTTCCTTTAATACATGGGCTCAGTTGCTTTTATTATCCCTCTCCCTTGCATTATAAAATAATTCCAGGATTGGTTTATCAAACCGGGGCTACCATCATGTTCGGGACTGATACCTTTTTAACCGGTTATGCTCGAGCTGCAGAGCAGCATGATTTTAGTGGTGTGCGTTATATTTTTGCAGGTGCTGAGAAAGTGAAGCCGGAAACGATTCGACATTGGATAGATACTTTTGGGGTAAAAATTTATGAAGGTTATGGGGCTACCGAGGCTTCTCCCGTAATTTCTATGAATTGTCCTTTAGCCTCTATCCCGGGTAGTGTAGGGATGATATTACCTTTTATGGAAAGTCGAATTCAACCAGTAGATGGCATTGCTCAAGGGGGACGTTTAATATTGCGTGGCCCTAATGTGATGAAGGGGTATCTCTCTTCCGAAAAGCCAGGAGCGTTGATTACTTCTGAAGAGGGATGGCATGATACTGGAGACATAGTCACTATGAATGATGAAGGATTCATTACGATTGCCGGACGTGCAAAACGTTTTGCGAAGATTGCGGGTGAAATGGTTTCGCTTACTGCTGTAGAAGGGGTGGCTGCGTCTATTTGGCCTGAATTGTTACATGCGGCAGTGAGCACGAAAAGCCCAAGTAAAGGGGAAAAAATTATATTGTATAGCGAGGCAAACAATGCCGATAAAGCAAGTTTTGTTAAAAAAATACAAGACTTGGAATATTCGGAATTACTCGTTCCACATCAGATTGTTCCAGGAAGTAAGATTCCTGTTTTACCTTCAGGAAAAATTGATTACTTAACTATTGAAAAAGAGCTCGAAGAAGGCTTAGTTTCAATGTAGCCTGGGTACAGCGAAGCGAAACCCGGGTTTTTCTAGCGCGAATTTCCCGGGTTACGGCTTGCTCTTTCATTTTTTCAAAACATAACTGCCTGGTGCATCCATTATCGGTTTTAATGGCAATTGTTCAAAATCAGGAGCCGGAACAAGTTTTCCTGAATGAGGTTTTAACCATTTTAACCATTCTGGCCACCAAGAACCCGGGTGTTCTGTTGCTTGTTCCAGCCATTGCTCTGCATGAGCAGGGGCATGACTATTCACTTTATAGCCATATTTTTTTGCTTCAGGTGCATTGATAATTCCTGCAATATGTCCTGAACCTCCGAGAACAAAGCGCTTAGGTCCATTCATCAGTTTAAAGCCTAAGTAGGTTGTTTTCCATGGTGCTATATGATCTCGTTCCGTAGACAGGAAAAAAGTGGGGATATCAATTGTACTGACATCAATCGGAGTATGATTAAGATGAATCTTGCCTGGTTTGACCAGATCATTATGTAGGTACATCCATCTTAAATATTGAGAATGCATCGTTGCTGGCATGTTGGTGGAGTCAGAGTTCCAGTACAAGATATCAAAAGGAACCGGGTTTTTACCGCGCAGATAGTTTTTGATAAAGAACGACCAAATTAAGTCATTTGCCCGGAGTGAGTTAAAACTGGAGGCCATAAATTTTCCAGCAAGATATCCCTTAGATTTCATTTCATTTTCTAGTTTTGCAATTTGTTGCTCATCAATAAAAACTGCAATATCACCTGGATCACTGAAATCAATCATTGACGCTAAAAAGGTGGAACTACGAACGGATTTATCTTGATGCGCTTTATTGTATGCAAGCAACATGGATAGAAGGGTTCCACCGATACAAAATCCCATGGTATTAACCTGCTTTATATTAAGCTGTTTTTTAATTGTACTAATTGCGGTTAATGGTCCTTCATTTAAATAATCAAATAAACTTTTATGAGAGAAATTTGAGTCTGGATTGACCCAAGAAATAATAAATACAGTAATTCCTTGCTTCACTAACCAGTTAATGAGGGAGTTATGTGGGCTTAAATCCATAATATAATATTTGTTGATCCACGGTGGAACAATAAGCAGAGGGATAGACTTGACGCTCGCTGTTTGTGGCGCATATTGAATTAGTTCCATCATGCTGTTGCGAAAGACTACTTTTCCAGGAGTTATCGCAATATTTTCACCTAGCCTAAATGCTTCAGTATCTGTCATTTTAATCATGAGACGCGAGGACTCGACTTCTAAATCAGAGAGCAAATTATGCAAGCCATGCAATAAATTTTTGCCATGGCTTTTCAATGTTTCATCCATGATCTGGGGATTAGTATGCACAAAATTAGCGGGAGACAATGCATCTAAATATTGCTTGGTAAAAAATTGCAGGCGTTTTGCTGTGTTTTTGTCAGGATATTCCAGTTGTTCAAACAAAGTATTCATATGCTGACTGGCTAAAAGGTAATGCTGAGTTAACATATTAAAAAATGGATTATTGAGCCATTCTTCCTCACGAAAACGTGGATCCTGAATGGGCATGGAAGTCCCATCTAACCAATGCTGCATTTGGGTTTGAGCCAAATTAATAGCATCTTGCCAATATGCAAGCTGCATTTCCCAGATTTTTTCTGGATTCTGCAACAGAATACTCATTACACTTTGAAAGTGTTCCGTTAGCTCAATATACTGATTGATTATTAAGGAAAGTTGTAAGGGAGTTTCCTTTATTTCAGAAATAATTTGCAGGCTTTTTTCAGCTATTGCGTGTAATAGCTCTCCAAGCTCTTTGTCATGGGTCATCCTAACTCCTGCGAGACAAATTAACAGGAGTATATTTTGGTTTTTTTATTAGTAATTAGCAAGTTTTATTGTTTTTGAAAAGATTTTTGATAATTCTCAATGGCCTCGTGAGATTTATCAACATCCTCTTGAGTTGTTGTCTTCGCTGTAGTCCAAAAAGAAGGCTGAGAACTGTAATGAAAATAAGGGACGACCAATACGCAACTTAAAGCCCTACAAAAATTATAGAACTTTTCTTTGAGACCACGATGTTTTTCGATACCATGACCTTTTGCATCCTCATAAGCCTGAGCATAAGCTCGTGCATCGCTCTCCTCTATCTGATCTTTTTTACAAACGCCCAATGTCGTTTGCATAAGCTTTTGACTTAGAGTTAAAGCGGCTTCGCCGGCATGCTGCGATGCCTCGAACCATGATTTTTTTAAGCGATGCCCATCAAGTTCAATGGGATAAATGGTCGCGAATACTTTCTGATGCTTATTATCTACTACTCGATTTTCATCTTTTAACGTTTGAATCGCAGGTTCTAATACCGAGTCGACCTTAAACGCTTTATTTCTATTGTTTTTAAGTAGCTTATCTCGAAAATCCTGAATAACTTCTGATTGTGCTGTAGTAATGCAAATGTCTTTAATTGCCTCTTGAACTAAAGGTTCTAGTTCCTCATTAATTTCGTCTGTCCCTATTTTTTTGGATCCTGCTTTTTGTTTTGCAATTAAGCAGGTAAGGTTACCTAACTCGATACAGCTTTCTATTAACGCACTTTGTCTTTTTTCAGAAGGCTCAAGCAAGTATTTTAGAAAAGCACAACGAAAATCCTGTATTTGTTGAGTTTTTTGAGCTTCTATTGACATTATGTAAATCTCTTTTTGTAAACAGCACAATTAAAATTATACAAAAAGATTATTAAGCGAGCATTAAGTGTATTGTTGAGCAGATAGCTAATTGGCTATATAGATTTAAATTAAGGATAGAAAGGATGCCCTTTACCAATCCCTAATTGTTCCTTCATGCCAGAAATAACCACTTTTCTTTGGTTTATTGATGAGCTCATATAGTTCTTGTGCTGTTTTGGAAGGTAGGGTTGGGGCATTGTTGGTACCCATATCTGTTTTGACCCAACCGGGATCAAAACTGGAAACTGTAGTTTCGGGTAACCTTTTTGCTAAAAGTAGGGTATACATGTTGAGGCATGATTTTGACATCTTGTAATGGGGTACACAGGCGGAGTCGTTGCCGCTGAACGTTCCCCATCCTGAAGAAATGTTAATTATTTGTGCATTAGGATTTAGCTTAGGAATGCATTGTTCCGTTAATTCTATGGTGCCAAATACATTGATCGCAAAAGTTTCTTTTAACTGGCTCATATTAATTTTTTCTGCACGCCAATCCTCCAACAGAACAGCAGCACTATTAATTAATACATCGATTTTGGGTAATTGCTTTGCAAAGTGGTTTATTTGTTCTGAATCCACTAAATTAAGCGGATGGATTTGTAGGTTTTTATGTTTTAAAGGAGTATGTCCATTCGTTGATGTTCCAATAACGAGCCAACCATTTGCTAAAAAGATTTTAGCTGTTTCCAGTCCTATCCCTCGACTAATCCCTGTAATTACAAGTGTATTCACAGTATTCTCCATTATACTTTGTAGCCTGGGTGAAGGCGTAGCCCTAACCCGGGAAATCTAAAGATGTAATCCCGGGTTTCGCTGCGCTGCACCAAGGCTACAATTTGGTGTCTTTGCTAATGCTTAAAGTGACGGACTCCAGTGAATAGCATAATTATCCTATGCTCTTCAGCACAAGTTATTATTTGTGCATCTCTGATCGAGCCTCCTGGTTGAATAATAGCAGAAATACCTGCTTCAGCAGCAATCTCTACAGTATCGGGAAAAGGTATAAATGCATCAGAAGCCATGACTGCACCATGAGCGTCAAATCCCATTTGTGCTGCTTGCCAAAGACCTATGCGTGCACTCATCACCCGGCTGGTTTGACCACCACCCAATCCAATGGTTGCAGCGTCTTTAGCATAAACAATGGCATTGGACTTAACATGTTTTACTGCACGCCAGGCAAACATTAAGTCATTCATTTGTTGTTCGGAAGGTTTCTTTTGAGTCACAGTTTTTAATTCATAACTTCCAAGAGAGAGTGAATCGTGTTCTTGGACGAGCAATCCGCCATCTACTTTTTTCATGTTTAAACGAAATGCATCATCTTGTTTCCATGCTCCAGTCAACAAGACACGAATATTTTCTTTACTAGCCAGAACTTCTTTGGCTTCCTTGCTGGCATCGGGAGCGACAATGACTTCCACAAATTGTTTTTCCAGAATGGTTTTTGCCGTATTGGCATCCAATTTTTGGTTCACAGCGATGATACCGCCATATGCTGAGCTCGGATCACATTGAAATGCTTTGAGATAAGCATGAAGCAAAGAGTCCCCTATGGCAATACCGCAAGGATTAGCGTGTTTGACAATAACGCACGTTGGTTTTTCGCAGGAAAAAGATTTCACACAGTCCAACGCCGCATCTGCATCAAGAATATTGTTATAGGACAACTGCTTTCCTTGAATTAATTGTGCAGCGCCGAGAGAACCGGATTCAACATTTTTATCAATGTAAAAAGCAGCTTGTTGGTGCGGGTTTTCTCCATAACGTAAGTCAGTTATTTTATTAAACTGGCAGGTAAGAACCTCTGGGAAGCCGCAAGGGGTGTACTGTTCATCTAATGTGGTCAGATAGTTTGTAATTGCTGCATCATAGGCTGCTGTATGAGCGAAGGCTTTTTTAGCTAAAGTGAATCCCCAATCAGAA
The DNA here is from genome assembly GCF_001897665.1 of Legionella sp. 39-23. Taxonomy (NCBI): domain Bacteria; kingdom Pseudomonadati; phylum Pseudomonadota; class Gammaproteobacteria; order Legionellales; family Legionellaceae; genus Legionella; species Legionella sp. 39-23. Next base: position 109,268 of record NZ_MKTO01000042.1, read on the forward strand.
GGGCTTTTTTTGCTTTTTAGATACTGTATTAGCTCAGCATAATCCTCGGGTTTAACCACCACATAAGTATGCGCATGATTTTTGGCAGCTGAGCGAATCATTGCTGGTCCGCCAATATCAATATTTTCTATAGCCTCATTGAAATTACAGTCAGGGCGGCTGATGGTTTGCTCAAAAGGGTATAAGTTAATTACCAACAAATCAATGGGTTTGATTGAGTGTTCACGGAGTATTTTTGCATCTTTTTTCCCACGCGCAAGCAAACCAGCATGAATACCTGGATGCAATGTTTTTACTCGGCCATCTAACATTTCAGGAAAGCCTGTGCATTCACTTACATCGGTAACTGGTAATTCATGTTCTCTGAGTAATGCCGCAGTATTTCCTGTTGCAATGAGTTCTACACCTTGTTGGTGCAGCTCTTTTCCCAGTTCAACAATGCCTCGCTTATCGGAAACACTAAGCAGAGCTCTTTTGGGAGTAAAAGTAGAAAATGTACGTTCTTGGGCCATTATACCTTCCTTAACAATCGTAAGCTGGATGAGAATTGTCTGCAAATTCGCTAAAAATAGGCCTGAAGCCGTAGACAGGCTCTAAGAATATGTTTGTGCGTGCACTAAAAACAATTACAGTAATTTAAATCTATTTATTTAACTTAGAAAAAACCAATAATGACCACCCATTAAGGTTCTCCTGACGCTCTACGACAAATATTGAAGCATATCTTTTAATCAGTTCAGGGGCCTGTTCTTCTAGTATTCCTGATACGATAAGCATACCTTCTGAGGTGAGTAGTTGTTGAAAACGCTCTTTCAGGGAAACTAATGGTGCCAATAAAATATTAGCAATAATTAAATCTACAGGACTAGATAGCGCATCAGGCATACCAATTGACAATTTGTGCTCATCAATTTCATTAGCTAATGCGTTATTTTGGGTTGCTTGTAAGGCTTGCTGATCAATATCGACTGCATGTACTTCAGCTGCGTCTAGTTTCAAAGCAGCTAAGGTAAGTATTCCTGAACCACAACCGTAATCGATAACTACTTTATTTTTTAAATCAGCTTGTTCCAACCAAGTTAAACACAAAGCAGTCGTAGGATGAGTCCCGGTACCAAAAGCTAAGCCTGGATCTAACATGAGGTTGACGGCATTAGGTTCAGGTGGAGTAGACCAAGTAGGACAAACCCATAGGCGTCGGCCAAAACGTTGGGGTTTAAAATCATCCATCCAAGCCCTTTCCCAGTCCTTGTCTTCCAAAACCTCCAGGGTGCATAGCAACTTAGGGTAGGTTTGCTGTATGTGATCACGTGTATACTGTGCTTGGAATACTTCTGAAAATAAGGCCTGAATGATGACTTCAGGCCATAATGGGGTTGTTCCTGGCTCGGGCTCAAGAACTGGATTATCATTTTTATCAGTCAGCATAATCGATAGCGCACCGAATTCTTCCAACTCCTCGCTAAGCAGTTCGATTTCTTGACTTGGACAATGTTCTATCTTTAATTGAAACCACACAGCATTAATCCTTCAACATTTTTTCCAAATAGTGAATATTAGTGCCGCCAGCAATAAAAGACTGGTCATGGAAAATGCGTTGATGCAATTCAATATTGGTTCTTATTCCATCAATAATGATTTCATCGAGTGCATTTCGCATTCTGGCAATGGCTTCAGCACGAGTCTCTCCATAACTAATGAGCTTGCCTATCATCGAATCGTAATTCGGTGGAACTGTGTAGCTGCTGTAGATATGTGAATCAAAACGAATACCTGGTCCACCGGGTTGATGTAATAATTTTATTGTTCCTGGTGAAGGCATGAAGGTTTTGGCATCTTCGGCATTGATTCGACATTCAATTGCGTGGCCACGCCATTTGATGTCTTCTTGAGTAAGGGACATGGGTATGCCACTGGCAATTTTGATTTGTTCTTTAATCAAATCAACTCCAGTGATCATTTCAGTGACTGGGTGTTCGACCTGGATACGTGTATTCATTTCAATAAAATAAAAACATCCATCTTGATACAGGAATTCAAAAGTTCCGGCACCACGATATTTCAGCTCTTGGCACGCTTTGACTACAGAGTCACCAATTTCTTTTCTCAGTTCGGGACTAATCCCTGGAGCGGGTGCTTCTTCCACTACTTTTTGGTGGCGTCTTTGCATAGAACAATCACGCTCACCTAGATGAATGGCTTTGCCTTGGCCATCGCCAAGCACTTGGAATTCAACATGACGTGGGTTTTCCAAGAATTTTTCCATATAAACGATGGGATTATTGAATGCGGCCTTCGCTTCACTACGGGTAAGTGCAATAGAGTTAAGCAGACTTGCTTCACTATGTACAACACGCATACCTCGACCACCACCACCACCTGCTGCTTTGATGATAACGGGATAGCCAATTTTTTGGGCAATTTCTAGGTTCAAGCGGTCATCATCAGATAAAGGGCCATCTGATCCAGGAACACAAGGGACTCCGGCAGCCTTCATCGCATTAATGGCAGAAACTTTGTCACCCATAAGGCGAATAGTGTCAGCCCGAGGTCCAATAAAACAAAATCCACTTTGTTCGACTATTTCTGCAAAATCAGCATTTTCAGAAAGAAAGCCATAGCCAGGATGAATTGCTACGGCATCAGTAATTTCAGCAGCAGAAATAATCGCTGGGACGTTGAGGTAGCTTTTTTGTGCTGGCGCAGGGCCTATACAAACGGTTTCATCAGCAAGACGAACATGCAATAAATCTTTATCTACATCCGAATGTACGGCTACAGTCTGAATGCCAAGCTCTTTACACGCACGTAAAATACGAAGAGCAATTTCACCTCTGTTGGCAATAACAATTTTACTGAGCATGAATGCACCCTCTATTCAATAACAAACAGGACCTGATCGTATTCTACAGGTTCTCCATTAGCGACGAGTATATCAACGATTTTACCGGCACGATCCGCTTCAATTTCATTGAACATTTTCATTGCTTCAACAATGCATAACACGTCGCCTGCTTTAACCATTTGGCCAACAGCTACGAAAGGAGCGCTTTCTGGTGATGGAGAAGTGTACATAGTACCTACCATAGGAGAGCGAACCTTATGACCTGGAGTGACAGGCATTGCGGATTTACTTTCCGTATGTGGCGCCATAGGAGAAGCAGGTGCATTATTGATAATAGGAAGTTCCTGACGAGGAACAGGAGAAGAAACATAGTGAACTTGAGGTGCTTCTATCGCAGGAGCACTGCTGTGACGGCTTAGCCTCAGCGATTCTTCACCCTCTTTAATTTCAATTTCAGAAATGCCAGTTTCTTCCAGCAATTCGATTAATTTTCTTATCTTACGAATGTCCATTATTTGATTCTCTTTCAATAATTGATGTTAATGCTAATGAATACCCATGCGCCCCTAATCCACTGATAGTACCTTTTGCTATATCAGAAAAATAGGAATGGTGACGAAAAGGTTCTCGGGAATAAACATTACTGATATGTACTTCAATAAATGGTATTGCAACCGCACTTAAAGCATCCCTTAAGGCCACGCTGGTATGTGTGAAGCCTGCGGGATTAAAAATTATATAATTTATTTTATCGATGTGAGCCTGGTGGATTGCTTGAATTAAATCTGCTTCAGAGTTGCTTTGATAACAGTTTAATGAAAATCCAGCTTGTGTTGCCTCTTTGATTAAACGTGTGTTGATATTATCTAACGTAGTGACCCCATAAACTGAAGGCTCTCGAGTCCCCAGAAGGTTTAAATTTGGTCCATGTAAAACCAGAATTTTTTTCATGTTTTAGTTAGTATCAAGCGATTTCGGCAGATTTTGCCTGATCTTCCTAAAATTGTCTATATATCTCCGAGGATATCTGCAAGTTCTCCACTTTTTTTATATTTTTTTATATGAAATTCCAGGAGACATTTGCACGGTTTATCACAGTAACCTAGACTTTACTTTAGATAATGATGGAATCATTTTTAGACTAAAAATGGCATAAATTTCCAACTCCTTTTGGAAAAAGGAACTTTTAATGCAGGAAATGCTTGAGCAACAGGAGGTACAAAAGGTACGACCTGTCATATATGTTATTATTTTTATGATGATGATATTGGTGCAAATCTCTATCGATCAATATGTTCCATCACTACCTGCTATTGCTAAATCTTTTAATAGTAGCGAATCATCAATTCAACTTACGCTGTTTCTTTTTATGTTTGGGCTGGGAATTTCCCATGTTTTTTTTGGGCCTTTATCCGATAAAATTGGGCGAAAACTACCATTGATTTATGGTATTGGAATCAGCGTTATAGGATGCCTCTGCTGTTTACTTGCTCCTTCTGTTGCCGTTTTAACTTTGGGGCGATTTTTGCAAGGGTTTGGCATCGGTTCTTGCAGCTCTGTAGGGCGCTCTTTAATTCGTGATCTCTTCGCTGACAGATATTTATCGAAAATTGGCTCTTATGTTGGTGTTGCAAGCACACTTCTTTTAGTTGTTTCACCAATTTGGGGCGGATTTATTCAAGAGCACTTCGGATGGAGAGCTAATTTTTTATTTATTTTCATTGTAGGTCTGACCTTTTGGGTTTTTATTTTTTTTGCTTTGCCTGAGACCAATAAAAATCTTAACCCTAATGCCACTAAAATAAGCGTCATTCTGCAAAATTATTACGCTTTGTTAAAATCAAAGATTTTTTTAGGTTATACCCTATGTGCCTGTTTTGCTTGTGCAGGTTTAGTTGCTTATCTGACTATTGCCCCGTTTTTATTTCAAAATGTATTGGGCTTAACACCTTTAGAGTATGGTCAACTGTCCATTTTCATTGCGGGTGCTATTTGTTTTAGTGGGATAATTAATAGTCAATTGGTGATGCTTAAAGGAGTTGCTTATATGCTCTTTATTGGTGTCTTGCTGATGATTGGCGGCAGCGGGATTATGCTCATTTTTGCACTTGCTGGAATAATGAATGTACCGACAATCATGTTCCCGATTGCTTTATTTAGCATGGGAGCAGGCCTTACCTTTATTAACGCATTTGCAGGCGTTTTTCACCCATTTCCACAAATTGCAGGAACAGTGGCTGCGTTGTATGTCAGCATGCAAGATTTAACAGCTGCATTAACAAGCGGCATTATTGCTGTAAACAGGATACAAGGTCAGCTGTCTTTAGCGGTAATATTACTTGTATTAGGTCTGGGTGCTTTGGTGGCATGGTATTATCAAAATACCATCACTCAATAAGTAAAAGCCCTCCTTATTTCTCATGTAGCCGGGGTTTCGCTGCATCCAGACTGCATGAAAAGTTCCTTCGCTCATGGTCATTATTTTCACATAAGTTGCTCACGAAGCATCAAATAATATTTCAAAAATGCCAAAACTATGCTAGCTTGAATAAGTTTTTAAAGTTTATTTAGTAGTGTCCACAGGCGTAACTCACTGTCTGGGCCAGTCAGGTTATTTTATAGCTTTGATTTTATGGATAAATTGGTTCGACAGGGATGAGTTGCTTCAATTAAGTTGCAAATAAAGGAGTAGGTTTCAAAATGCATCATAATTACTATTTATCTCCCCTGGCTGTCGCCCTGGCTTTAGGAATAGCATCTTCTGCAAGAGCTGCTGAACCCATGCTGTTACAAAAGGCATCTATAGAGCAAGTAAAACAAAAATTTGGTTTGACGATACAAGGCGTCTCCGTTGTTAAAGACAGTTTACGATTCGTTAGTGAGCACACTGACAGCAATAAAGTAACGCACGTCCGTATGCAACAGCAATATGTAGGATTTCCTGTGTATGGTGGTTATGCAATTATGCACAGTATGCATACTGTAAATTCGTTAGCGAAAGCTAAGTCAAATGTAGCGATGAATGGTGTTGTTTATCAAGGTTTGCAGACTGAATTAGGTCAACCTGATGCTTCTTTTGTGAAAAATGCTGATGCAGCGTTACAACAATTTAAAGCGAAGTATGTAGGTAAAGACGTCAGTGACGAGAAAGTCACTCCTATGGTTTATATTGATGCGCAACATAAAGCACACTGGGCATACAAAGTGAGTGCTCTTGTTGTCCATCAAGATAAAATACCAGAGCGTCCCACTGCAATTATTGATGCAAAAACCAATCAAGCTTTTGTGCAATGGAACGACATAAAAACTCAAAATAGAGACTCTGTAAATGGGTCTGGTTTTGGTGGAAATAATAAAGTAGGTTTTATTCAGTACGGTACGGATTTACCCTATCTTGATTTAACTCGTGATGCGACCAATGAACTCTGCTTTATGGAAAATGCCGATGTTAAAGTAATTGACATGGGGCATAAATACAGTGCAAGAAGTAGAGCAATGAAGTTTAATTGCCCCACTAATGATGCAAATATTTATCTTACAGGTTACAAAGCAGATGGTTACGATAAAGACAATGGTGCTGCTTCTCCAACGAATGATGCATTGTACTCTGGCCATGTAATACACCACATGTATAAAGATTGGTATAATGCTAATGCCTTAAGCAACGAAGATGGAACGCCGATGCAATTAGTGATGCGTGTTCACTATGGCGAGGGCTATGAGAATGCCTATTGGGATGGCCGACAAATGACTTTCGGTGATGGTGATACCATGATGTATCCTTTGGTATCTCTTGGTGTAGCAGCGCATGAAATCAGCCATGGTTTTACAGAACAGCATTCTAACCTTGAATATTATGGCCAATCAGGTGGTATGAACGAAGCGTTCTCTGATATGGCGGCTCAAGCAGCTGAATATTATTCTGTAAATAAAAGCACCTGGCAAATTGGTGGCGAAATCATGAAAGAAGACAGCGGTTATGACGCATTACGCTACATGGATATGCCAAGCCGTGATGGTGAGTCTATTGACACTGCTGATGAGTATTATGGTGGTTTGGATGTTCACTATTCCAGTGGGGTATACAACCATTTATTCTACATATTAGCAAACCAAGCGAATTGGAATACTCGATTGGCATTTGATGTCATGGTTAAAGCCAACATGGATTACTGGACTCCTTACTCAAACTTTGATGATGGTGGCGAGGGTTTGGTCAGTGCAATCAATGATTTGGTAGCTGGTGATCCAAGCCATGCGAAGTATCCTGAAACTGCTGTATGTGATGTTAAAAAGTCATTAAGTGAAGTTAAGATCATGATCAATATGGATGGATGTACTTCTAATTAACATGAGTGCGATATAAAGGCATTTGCTGCCTTTATATCGCAAAACCAATCTTAATTATGATCACGTTAAAAATCTTTGAGTGAACGGTCGAGTTTGTAATATGGTCGTTCCTGACTATTTACTGATGAATAAAGCTCGCTAGAAGCTTACTTATAACCTCTGGCTGTTCCATATGAATGTGATGTCCTCCCTCCATTTTTTTAAGGGTGAGACCTTTTACTGCCTGCACACGCTGATTCATTATGTCTGCGTCAAAAGAAAAGCCATTACTAGATAAAAGTAAATAAGTTTTCGCGGTAATTTCCCGTAAACAAGAAAGTATTTGCGTTTCTGTCATACGTAAGGGGGAGCGGACCAGTAAGCGTTGATCATGCCGCCAATAAAATTTTCCCTTGTTTTCAAGCAAACTGCGCTCACAAAGAATTTTTGCAATGTCTAAAGAGACATACCCCTTAAATGCACGAGCAAGGGCGGCACTATTGATATGGTCATAGCCTTTCGATTCTTTGCTTTTTTGACTAAGAACATGCGCATACTCTCTTAATTGCTGACATGCGGTTTCTGCGGGATTGGAAAATGGCCCCAATCCCTCAATTAAACTTAGAGATAGAAATCGCTCTGGAGCTACACCTCCGACTAAACTTGCCAGACAAGCCCCCATGGAATGTCCTAACAGGTGTACTTTATCAAGTTTAAGTGCATTGATTATTTCAATAACGATAAAAATACCATCAAAAAAGTGATAGTGGCATCCTTCAGGCAGATGTGATGAATGACCATGTCCAGGTAAATCAACGGCTACAACCTGAAAGTCACTTTCTAAGTACGTCGCAAGAGGAGCAAAACTATTTGCATTATCTAGCCATCCATGCAGAGCTAGGATAGTAGGTTTATCAGGGTTTCCCCAAATTTTACATGCTATAGAAAAACCCGGAATAGAGAGCGTTAGAGTATTCATTTTATTTGCGATTTTTTTAACTTTTATTTAGTAAACATTATATATCTACTACAAACAGGAAGGCTATAATTCATTATAGAGTAGAATTTTTACCTCATCTGTTTCAACAAGTACAATGATTGTGTCCTTAATCTTTGGATAAGTTGCGAGATCCTTGATGGGGGTGTAGTACAATTTTTTTATACATTTGGTTGTTATCCCTAATAGGGGAACTTGAAAAGAGTAAACTATGCAAAAAGAGGCAAATAGCGTTTCATTAATAACTTATAATATGCATAAAGGATTCGGAGTAGGGGCCGTACGTTTCTTGCTGCCTAAAATGCGTGACGCAATTACCAGTTTAAATCCTGATTTTGTTTTTTTACAAGAAGTTCAGGGTGAACACAGGAAACGACAAAAACGAATTGATGCATGGCCTGACTCCCCTCAATTTGAGTATATCGCTGAAAACATATGGCCTCATTACGTTTACGCAAAAAATGCCGTTTATGAGTCAGGACACCATGGGAATGCAATTTTAAGCAAATATGCTTTTGAACGCATTGAAAATATTAATCTGGCAAACATTCGTAGAGCTTCAAGAGGAATATTACACGCGCAACTTAAACTCGATAAAGTAACAGTTCATTTGTTATGTGTGCATCTGGGCCTTTTTAAGGCCGAGCGCATAGTACAATTCAATACTTTAATGCAACGCATTCAGGATGTAGTACCGCAAGATGAGCCTTTATTGATGGCAGGAGACTTCAATGATTGGCGTACGGTTATTTCCAAACCTCTGGCTGAACACTTAAATGTAGAAGAAGCTTTTGTTTCTGTGGAAGGCCAACATGCACGCTCATTCCCGGCTATTAGACCAGCACTTTGCATTGACCGTGTATATTTTCGTGGGATGAAGGTACAAGAAGTGGCTTGTTTGCATGGTAAACCCTGGCGTATGCTTTCTGACCATTTACCTCTTTATGCACGTTTTGAGTTGCTTATTTGAATCACAACTAATTACTTTTCGTTTACGTGAACATATGTGTGCTCGGAAAAGCCTATGCTATTTTAGTGAGCATAGGCACGATTAGTAATAACAATTAAGCTGCAAATTCTCTAATGCAGTACAGGGTATTCATCATTGGGGACTAACTTACTTCTACAAACAAGGTCGCCAAAAGATAATTACTCCATTTTGTGATTATATTCACCAACACAGGCTAAGCTATTCAAGCGAGCACGATTCAATAAAGCCTCTTGTGCTTTAGCAACATTCGCTTTATCTCCAGCCCAGGCAGTTAAACAATTTTCCAGTAATGCTCTTCCGAAAGAAAAGCTTAATAACCAGGGTTGATGATCGATGCTATTAATCGCATTTAAATTTGCTGTAGCCTGTTGTGGTGTTTGACCGCCAGATAGGAAGTTAATGGTGGGCACTGCAGCAGGTACATTATTACGGAATACGCTAATCGTATAGTCAGCAATTTCATCAGGCTCACTGAATGGACTATGTGCTTTACCACAGGTAACCATGCTTGGTTTTAAGATAATGTGTTCTAACTCAACCTGGTGAATAAATAAAGCATGGAATAACTCATGAAGAACGATTTCACAAACTTCTGCGCAATGTTCAATAGTATGATCCCCATCCATCAGTACTTCAGGTTCAACGATAGGAACAATTCCTGCTTCTTGGCAAACTGCAGCATAACGAGCCAGATTTTCTGCACCTGTTTTTACTGCTGTTAAACTAGGAGCAAATTCAGAAATAGAGTACACATTACGCCATTTAGCGAATTTTGCACCTAATTTTTTAAAATGTTGTAAGCGTTCGGCTAATCCATCCAAACCTTGAGTCACTTGTTCGTTTTCAGTATTTGCTAACGGAACTAATCCTTTATCGACTTTAATGCCAGGAACGATACCTTTATCTGCAAATATCTTAGCGATAGGAGTTCCATGTTCATCAGTCTGGTTAAAGGTTTCTTCGAATAAAATGACCCCATTAACGTATTGCTCTAAATCGGGAGTAGTTGCTAAAAGCAATCGATAATCCCTACGGTTTTCTTCTGTATTCTCAATACCAATGGAGGTAAAGCGTTTACCTATAGTTGAATTACTCTCATCTGCGGCTAAAATTCCTTTACCCTCTTGCAGTATTAGCTCCATAGTATTGGACAATTCTTCATAACTCATATTGTATTTGCTCCTGATTTGTTATTTATCTAGATATATATTTTTCTCGAATAATGTGTTGCATCGCAAAGCCTTGTTCTTTTAACGAGTTAAACGCCTCGTCAATCATACTTGGATTTCCACATAAATAAACAACGTCGCGCTGTGGATTCAGGTTGAGCGTAGGAAAAGCATGTTGCACATAACCGCTGCACTCATTTTCATTTAACTCATGTGCTGGTTGTCTACTTAAGTAAGGCTTGAACATGACTTTAGGATATTTCTGAGAAAAAGCATGGAACTCATTGGCATAGAGAATTTCTTCTCGTCTTTGTACTCCTTGCAAAATAACCACTTCTAATTCAGAGTGTTGCTCCATGAGTATGCCAAGTTCTTGAATCATTGAGCGATAGGGCGTAATACCAGTACTTGTAGCAACTAAGATAAGTCGGCCAGGTATTTCATCTTTAAGAATTAATCTGCCATATGGACCACTAATCTGGATCGTATCTCCAGGTTTTAAATTATAAAGGAACTCAGTGCCTGGTCCATTTTCAAAATAACCTGCCGCGAGTTCAATTTGATTATCTTGTTTGGGCGTATTAGCTATACTATAACTACGTTTTAATGTTTTACCTTGATGTTCAAAATGAACAGTAATAAATTGGCCAGGTAGATAATTAAAATGTGGGGATACTTCACAAGTAAAAATGAAGTGTTTTACTTTAGGAGAGATCATAAAAGACTCTTTTAAAGTGACGGGAAATGTATTTATTTGCATGGCGGATATCAACTTACTGTAAAAATCTGAGATTATAACCCTTAATTAGGGTTAATAATAAGCAAAAAATTATGCATTACAAGTTTTAACGGCGTATAATTAAATTATGAATACACCAGATCTTATTGCAATTATAGGCAATCTTAGCCGTTCTTTATACCCTGTGCAGCATTTAATTACTGGTGGGGCGTATATTTTAGGCATTTTATTTTTTATGACCGCTATCGCCAAACTCAGAAAAATTGCAGATCACCGGGCCCAATCTTCATCACAAGAAAAGATGTATACACCAATGATGTATTTAGTAATGGGAGCTGCATTACTGTATTTACCTTCTGCTTTAGACCTTATGGCTAATACTACTTTTGGTACCGGGAATGTATTAACTTATACATCATATAATCCGTCAAATATTTTCAGCTCCATGGGATTAGTAGTTCGAACTGCCGGAGTATTGTGGTTTGTACGTGGGAGTGTATTAGTCGCACATTCCAGCCAACCAGGAACCCAGCATGGGCCTAAAGGTTTGGTATTTATAATTGCGGGCATATTGGCAATGAATTTTGACAACACCATCGCGATGTTAAATTATATGATGAGCACTATGACGACTTGGACTATGACAGTTAAAACAAGCGCAGGATTTTAGATATCCTAATCTTCTTCTCCACATATTCTCAGGTTATTTGCTTTGGCAAAATCAAGGATAGATTGGTACAACAAGGGGCTTGATTCTTTAAGTTTAGGATCCAGCAAAACGCATTGGTATCCTTCACTATTCATACTTGGTCTTAATAATGGAGAGTAACGAATGCGACTGTTTTTAAAGCTTGCCAACGAGCCACTCATTCGTTCTGCCCAATCGCTGGGACGAAAGGTTTTTCCTTGGGAGGTTATTCCTTCTATGATAATTGTCTTGCTTTCAGCTGTTGCCATATGTTTATGCAATATAAATACAGAGTGCCAAGTATATCATCATATGATGGGTGCTGTACGGAAATTTATTCATTTTGTAAAAATAAATTTGTGTTAAATTTGGTTTTCAAAATTAATTTTTATCCCTATTATGTCAACATATTCTATTTGGTATTTTTTTGAAGGTTATTAGGAATGGAAAAAGAAAGTCATTCTGGCATTTATTTGCTGCCCAATTTATTTACAACGGCCAGCTTGTTCGCAGCATTTTATTCTCTTGTTGCCTCAATGAAAGGGCAGTTTGAGGCGTCCATTATCGCGATATTTATTGGTATGATTGCAGATGGGCTCGATGGGCGAATTGCACGCTTAACGAATACACAAACTGAATTTGGCGCCGAATATGATAGTTTATCGGATATGGTTACATTTGGGGTTGCGCCATCATTACTCATGTATAATTTGATTTTGAGCCAATTAGGGAAAGTCGGCTGGCTGGTAGCTTTTGTTTATACTGCTGCTGTTGCTTTACGATTAGCTCGCTTTAATACTCAGCTTGAAATAGCTGATAAACGATATTTTCAGGGCTTACCTTGCCCTCCTGCGGCAGCAGTTATGGCTTCTTTTTCCTGGTTATGCTATCAACACGATTGGCAGAATATATTTGTTGCCATATTGGCTGCGATTTTATCATTAATTGCTTCAGGATTAATGGTTTCTAACTTTCGTTATTATAGTTTTAAGGAAGTAGATTTTAAGGGCAAAGTTCCATTCATTTATGTTTTGGTGATGATTATTTTATTTGTAGCCATTGCAGCTAATCCTTCATTAGTTTTATTTGTTGGCTTTACTATTTACGCTTTATCTGGATTATTGATGACGTTACTTGCTCTGCAAAAAATGAGAAAGAAAAAGTCCAAAGAAATTAGTAATGATAAACTGTAACGAAAATCCAATGACGTTAGGGTTGATTTCAAAAAGAAAATTTTGAAATTCAATCCTAATTATTCACCTTCACCAAAATAATTATTAATTAAAAGAGTTAAGGCTTCGTTCATTTGCACTTCATCAGGACCATCTATTTCCATAATGAGCTCACTACCTTTATTGGCTGCGAGCATCATGACACCCATAATGCTTTTTCCATTAACGGTTTGTGAGTTGCTGGTTACATCAATTTGGCTTTGAAATCGTGCTGCAGTAGAAACAAATTTTGCCGAAGCACGTGCATGTAAGCCCAGCTTATTAATTATTTTAATTTTAGTTTTAATCATAGCGTCACAAATCTACCACGAATCAGGTTATAAGTGTAGCTAAGTGCAGCAAAGTTGATCCTAAGAAGATTTAGGATAAGCTTTGCCGCCTACAAAGCTACTGTATAAGCTTATTTATTAAGCATGATGTTGATTTTTTTCTTTGTGCTTACTCAGTTGACGTTCTAACTTGTCAATCAAAGTATCGATTGCAGTATATAAATCTTCAGATTCTGCGCTTGCATGCAGTTCACCTTTAGTTACATGAACAGTAGCTTCAGCAATTTGACGCAATTTTTCTACATTCAATACCACATTGATGGATGTGATGTGATCAAAGTGACGCTCCAGCTTATCGAATTTTTCTTCGGTAAATGCTCTGAGTGCAGGAGTAACATCAATATGATGTCCAGTGATGTTAATTTGCATAAAATTCTCCTAGTTACATAGAACCATGATAGGATCATGATTCTTAATTAATTACGAATTGTTTTTCTTTCATTAGATGGAGCAATTCCCATTGCTTCACGATATTTTGCTACGGTTCGTCTTGCTACTTTAATACCCTGCTCTTCCAGTAATTGGGTAATTTTACTGTCACTTAATGGTTTTTTTCTATTCTCCGCAGAAATTAATTTTTTTATCACTGCCCGTATGGCAGTTGAGGAGCACTCATCTCCAGCATTTGTATTAACATGACTTGAGAAAAAGTATTTAAGTTCAAATACTCCTCGGGGAGTATGTATAAATTTTTGTGTGGTGACACGCGAAATGGTGGACTCATGCATATCGAGAGCAGAAGCAACATCATTGAGAATTAATGGTTTCATTGCTTCATCACCATATTCTAAGAATCCTTGTTGGTATTCCATAATGCAAGTGGCTACTTTAAGCAGTGTTTCTTGACGGCTCTGAATACTTTTTAAAAACCAACGTGCTTCTTGTAAGTTATTTTTTAGAAATTGATTGTCGGCACTATTATCGGCTCGTTGAATTAGAGATGCATATTGGTTATTAATGCTTAGATGGGGGAGTACGCTTTGATTGAGTTGCACTCTCCACTTGTGGTTAACTTTTTTTACAGTTAAATCGGGAATAATGTATTCGGTAATGTCTTCATGAATTAAGTTACCTGGTTTGGGGTTTAATCCTTGAATTGTTTTCAATACATCATCAACTGTTTTTTCGCTAATCTGATGATTTTTCATGAGCTGTCTATAATTATGCTGGGCTAGTAATTCAATATCTTCAGCAATAATCTTTTTAGTTAATGCCAAGTTTTCTGCACCTAAAGGCAGCTGCTCTAGTTGTACCAGTAGTGTTTCTGCGAGACTCACAGAAGCACAGCCTACGGGATCAAATAATTGTAAGCGATGGCGTACGGCTTCTATTTCATCTAAATCCAGCGGATGAGTGTCACTTGTGAGGCTTGCATGTAATTCAGTAATACTCATCGTTAGGAATCCATCACTATTCACTGCATCGATAATCGTAGTTGCTATCGCCCTGTCTATATCACTCATGGGAGACAGTTCAAGTTGCCATCTTAGATGATCTTGTAAATTAGTTGTGGTGCAATGCAAGTTATCAAAATTATAATCATTATCTTCAAAAGTAGTGCGCTTACCTGAACTTTGATACAGTTCTGACCATTGAAAATCGTACGATTCGTCGTTATGGAGATGTTCTGCCTCATTGGCTTCGAACTCTCCTTTATCTTCGTTGGGCGTTGCTTCAAGCATTGGATTTGATTCAACAATGAGTTGAATTTCTTGTTGTAAGTCAATCGTTGATAATTGCAACAGTCTTATTGCTTGTTGTAACTGTGGGGTTAGTGTTAAATGCTGTCCGATACTTAGTTGCAATGATGGTTTCATGCAAATCCTCTTTGTATTCATTGCTATTTACTATCAGTTTAAACGATTCGTAAGGATAATCCAGTATCTACGCGTTATTTTAGGCGTAAGCCTTGAAAAAAACTGCATTTTAGCTACTGATATTTAGAGAGTAGGGTGAGGTTAAATCGTTACGACATAAATTAATGAATTCTCAATGAATAACTCATTAATTAAATCTGTTGGGTAGAGCAATTAAAATATGAGCTGCTTAGAAATGAGCTTAGGCAAAAAAAAAATATAAAACGACATGAAGTGTGGCCCCAAGTAATGGGGCTGAACACCTTATTTTACTTTTTTCTCTTTGAACAGAACATGCTTACGTACTTTAGGATCGTACATCATCAGTTCCATTTTTTCAGGATGGTTTCTTGGGTTTTTAGTAGTGGTCTTATAGTATCCAGTTCCTGCTGTGGATTCCATTTTCACTTTGATCGTGACGGCTGCCATGGTTTATCCCCTTAGTTATACTTTTTCGCCGTTAGCTCTGAGTTTATCCAGAACTGCTTTTATACCTAATTTGTCTACAATACGCATACCTTTGGTACTGAGTTTTAATGTGACAAATCGTTTTTCTTCTTCAACCCAGAAACTGTGGTTCTGAATATTCGGCAGAAAGCGTCTTTTAGTTTTGTTGTTAGCGTGCGACACTTTATTACCAGTCATGGGTCGCTTGCCAGTTACCTGACATACTCTAGACATTGTGTTACTCCAAAATAGGTTTTAAGTTGCTTGTCTTTGTAAAATTCTGGGCAAATAGCCGGATGTGAAATACAAGAGCGGTTTTATATCAAAAAAATGCATTAGTTGCAAGATTTTTGTAAGAACATATAATTCCGACTTTGACAAAATGATGAGTGTGATTTATGCAACGCCGAATAAAAAGTTATGTTTTACGGGCTGGCCGTGTGAGTAATCGACAGCGCCAGGGGTTGGAGCTTTGGCTTAAAGATTATGAACTTACTGTGGATGATAATCCCTGGAGCTTAGTTGGTGAATTTGCACGTAATGCAGATACAGTAGTTGAAATAGGTTTTGGCATGGGAGCATCTTTGTTGACCATGGCTAAAAATAATCCTACATGTAACTATATCGGTATAGAGGTTCATCTTGCGGGTGTGGGTAGTTTGGCTGCTGATTTACATGAGCAACAGTTATCTAATGTACGTATTGTGGCCCATGATGCCGTTGAAGTATTTCGTAAACAATTGCTAGATAACTCACTTGCTGGAGTACAAATTTTTTTTCCAGATCCCTGGCATAAAAAACGTCATCATAAAAGACGTTTGATCCAGAAAGAATTTATCCAATTATTAATACAAAAATTGAAACCAGGTGGGTTTATTCATTGTGCTACTGATTGGCAAGAATATGCTGAGCATATATTGGATGTTTTATCTACAGAGCCTGCTTTGAAGAACTCACAGGAAGAGGGTGGCTATTCTCCCAGACCTTTATCACGACCACTTACAAAATTTGAGCAACGTGGTGAACGTTTAGGACATGGTGTATGGGATTTAATTTTCACGAAGCGGGATGGATTATCTTAATTTGTAATATAAATCATACGATTAAACAGTTCTTTTAAAAATTAGCGTTGTAGAAATTTTAACTAATCTTTTGATCTTCTATTGTCCAATGTGTAATATAAATCCGGAAGTAACACTACAGGGGACGTAATATGGAATTGATCATGGAAATAAATGCAGCTCTAAAATTAGGACTAGAAGGATTCAAAGAGTTTATTGAACAGAAGCTGCTAATCGATAAGAGTTATCTTGAGCATCCATTCTGGATGAAGGGTGGTGTTCAAATGACTGTCTTGAATTATTTGATTCAACAACACAAGAGAAAAAATGTAGGTTCTGTTGACAGGGAAATCCCTTCTGATTTGACTGAATTTATTGATTTTATACTAAGTAAAGTTCAGGATAAAAACATTGGCCTGCCCTTGCATCAAGCAATTACAACCGGCAAAATTCAACTGGCTCTCCATCTTTTGGATACTCATGCATTTGATGTCAATAAACGCGATGAAGATGGACGTACTTTATTGTCTTTAGCATTACCTACCAAAAAGCGTGAATTATTAATAAAAATTTTAATGTGCCATCCCGATGTAAATGCAACGACTCGCTTTAAAGAAGCCCGTATTCCTTTTCAACCGCTACATCAATCTATAGTATTGGATTTTACTTCTGGAGTGATTAATTTAGTAAGAGCTGGTGCTGATGTGGCTAATCCTGTGGGGGTGAGGAAAGATACTCCGCTGCTCTTAGCGGCACGAAAAGGTAAAATAAAGGCTCTTGAAGCTTTATTGGATGAATCTCCAGTAAAAGACTTGAAGTTGGAAGCGGAAAGTTGTCCTGAGGAAGATGAGAAAACAGGCAGTAATGCAATAGAAGCGCTCTGTAAGCGCTTGGCTCGTGACCGCAATAATAAAGATTTACTTCGAGGTGTTGCTATGTTGCTTTGTAGTGGAGCAGAACCCCCTCGAAGTGAGGCTCTATGTCAATTATTGGCCGACAAACGTAGTGATTTACTCAAAGAAATTGATAATTATATGGATTCCAGGCCCAAATTGGTTGATCCTTTTGTACACCGATGCCATGTGGTTGACAGTGCATTGTACAACATAATTTATGTAGATCATTCTTGGGGAAGCGCGTTGCGCCAGCTTTTTGGTAGACAGAGTGACGCAGCTTTTATCATTGAACGATTAGTCACGCGCAAATACAGCCGTCGTCAAGAAGGAAGTATGGATAGTCCCGAATTACCAACCGCTGCCGCAGTGCCATTAAAAGGGAATGAGCCTCCATTCAAACTCTATGCGGAATTTGTCAAGCGACATAACGAAGCTTATCAGAACCAAAGAATTACTTGGAGTACTATGCATGGGATGATAGCCGAAGGAAAATGTAGTTGGGATACAGTAAAACAATACGCGGGTAGTAATCCTGGAAGTAGAACACAGATCATCTATGATGATATGTTTAAGAAATTACCTAAAATGGAGATGCATGAGTCCATTGAAAATTCAACTGGGAGCCCCACATTCAAGAGTTAAGAAGAGTACAAAACAACATTTTGTCATCGGTAGTGGAGGTGGAAACCGTGGCGTTTTAATGGAGCCCACCTCTTGTAACGAATGCTCATGAATGGACGTAACATGGGTATTGAATTAAAATTGGTATCAATCGGGAAATATTTTATTTTATAGCGATTATGAATATTAGCTTATTACTTTTAACCGTGATTTGTTTTATTGGCATGATTAGTCCAGGGCCAGATTTTATATTGGTTACAAAAAATGCACTTTTATATCCTAAACGTCAGGCTCTAGCCACTGCTTTGGGTATTGTTACTGGATGCTTTTTTCATGCAACTTATTGTATTTTAGGGTTAGCCTTCGTTATTACTCAGAGCATTGTTCTTTATACGACTATAAAATATGCAGGTGCAGGTTATTTAATTTATCTTGGATTAAAAGGTTTAAAATCAAAACAATCTACCCAAATACATCAGGATCGTTCTTCATTAAAAGAGATAACCGCTTCCAGAGCGTATATTGAAGGGGTTTTATGTAATGCCTTAAATCCAAAACTTGCAGTTTTTTTACTTAGCTTATTTACCCAGTTTGTTTCAATTAACGCATCAATTAGTGATAAAGCTGTAGTTGCTGGGGTTTTCATCGTTGAATCTTCCATTTATTGGCCTTTATTAGTTTTATTCCTGCAGGCAAATAATATTCGAAAAGCCTTGGCTAATTTTCAAACTGTTTTGACCCGCATATTTGGTGGCTTGTTGGTTTATGTGGGAATTCGAGTGATGTTGAGTACGGATTAGTTTTTTTCAGAGGAATAAAATGCCAAAAGCAACTGTGGGATTAAAAAAAACAGAGTTGGATACTCCCTGCTTAGTCATTGATAAAAACATCCTAAAATCTAATTTAGAGGTTATGAGACAGCATTCTATTGCAACGAATATAAATATCAGACCGCATTGTAAAACCCATAAATGCTCCAAATTAGCTCACTTACAGGTCGAGTATGGTGCAATAGGTGTCAGCGTTGCGAAAATTTCAGAGGCTGAAGTTCTTATTCAAAATGGGATAGCCAATATACTGATTACCTCACCAATTGTCACAAAGAATAAGATTTCTAAGCTTATTTCCTGCCTGGAAAAAGCCTCTTCTACTTTGGTGGTTGTCGATAATAGAGAAAATATGATTGCTTTGAATGAAGCAGGTATGCTCAATAAAAAAGTGATCAATGTGTTAGTTGATGTGGATCCAGGGATTGGACGTACTGGAGTTAAACCAGAGGACGTCTTAAATTTTGCTCTAGAACTGCAGCAGTTACCTTGGTTAAAGTTGATGGGAGTTCAATGTTATGCAGGTAATTTACAACACATAGCCTCGTTTAGCGAACGAAAAAGCAAATCATTACAGACCATGCAAATGGCGAGTGATCTTGTAAAAAATCTACGGGAAAAGGGGCTTAATTGTCCCATATTAACAGGAAGTGGAACAGGAACTTATGATATTGATGTTGAGGCGACTGCAGTAACAGAGATTCAACCGGGTTCGTATACCGTTATGGATGTGCAATATACAGTGATTGGCTCGAAAAGTAATGAGCGGCGATTTAACACTTTTAAGCCGGCAATGACTCTTTTGACCACGGTTATCAGTAACAATAGAACAGAACATGTTACCGTTGATGCAGGTACAAAATCCATTTATGTGGATCATCATAAACCGCAAATTATCAGCCATCAGGGATTGGAATATGATTGGGGTGGATTTGGTGATGAGCACGGTAAAGTGACTGCAGTACCTGGAGCTCAACTACCTGCTTATGGTGAAGTTTTAGAACTGGTTGTTCCTCATTGCGACCCAACCATTAATTTATTTGATCAATTTTTTATTACTGAGAATGATATTGTAGTTGATGTCTGGGATATTGATCTTCGAGGAAAATGTCAGTAGAAACTCATAAATTGCTATTTTATAACCGATCTAAGCCAGGTAAGTATCCTATTCTCTTAGTATGAACTGCCTAAGAAATGCCAACTTTATGGGGAATACTAAAAATTTGGATTGAGCTAATTACAGCATGAGAACTTGCTTAAACTTCATATACCCCATAGAATTCTAATTTTCTTAAAATTCTCCGGGAGAGTAGTACATGGGGTGGAATGAGCCGGACAAAGGCAAAGATCCCTGGAAGGGTAAAAATCAACCTCCAGATTTGGATGAAGCGTTTAAACGCGTTCATGACAAATTGAAGAAAATGTTATTTGGAGGTTCCAATAAAGTGGGTAATGAGCCTTCCAAAAAATCGAATGGTGGTTTAATAACTACTATAGTTATTTTGCTTGCTTTTATTTTGTGGGTATTGTCTGGTGTCTTTATTGTCGATCCTGCGGAGCAAGCAGTGATTCTTCGCTTTGGTAAATATGTGGAAACGGTAGGTCCAGGGCCACATTGGATACCACGAATTATTTCTTCCAAAATTATCATGAATGTTGACCGAGTGTTGGATTATTCTTACTCCGCACAAATGCTTACTAGTGATGAAAATCTGGTGTCGGTGTCTTTGGCTGTACAATATCGCATTGGTGATCTGAACGAATATTTATTTAATGTTGCTAATCCTGAGGAAAGTTTACAACAAGCGACTTCCAGTGCGCTGAGACAAGTTGTAGGGACGACTACATTGGATCAAATGATTACTGAAGGGCGAGAGGTTTGGGGCAACCAAGTTCAAGAGACTTTGATAAAAACACTGGATTTATATAAAACCGGTATTTTTATCGTTAATGTCGCGCCACAGCCAGCTCGTGCACCTGAAAGTGTACAAGAT
This sequence comes from Legionella sp. 39-23, assembly GCF_001897665.1. NCBI lineage: Bacteria > Pseudomonadati > Pseudomonadota > Gammaproteobacteria > Legionellales > Legionellaceae > Legionella > Legionella sp. 39-23. The sequence goes on from NZ_MKTO01000042.1 coordinate 130,289, forward strand.
GCCTTCGACGATGCAATTAAAGCACAAGAAGATGAAAAACGCTTTAAAGAACAAGCTCTTGCTTATGCGGCGAAAGTAGTTCCGATTGCAGAAGGAAAAGCGAGTCGTATCCAACAAGAAGCTGAAGCCTATTCCAAGCAACTTGTATTGAATGCTCAAGGGGAAGTTTCTGCGTTTTTGGCTTTATTGCCTCAATTTACTGCAGCGCCAAAGATTATGGCGGAACGTATGTATTTGGAAACGATGCAAAAAGTGATAAGCAGTAGTAGTACAATCATTGTTGATAGTAAATCAGGGAATTTGCTGTATCTCCCTTTAGATAAGCTATTTGAAAAGACCTCGGGTTTTCCAACAGAGACCGCAAAAAATAGCAAAGCGGAAAGTGATGAATCCAACGAGACAGAAAACTTGGTCGATGGTCGTGAGTTCACCAGACCTGTTTATCGACAAGGGAGAAATTAACAATGAAAACTACCGGTAGAACTCTTGGTATTTTGATCTTTTTACTACTTCTATTTTTATTGACTAGTGTCTTTACTATAACCCAAGGTCAGCAAGGAATTCTTTTGCGTTTAGGCCGTTTAGTTAATGATGAGTTGACTGATAAGGTTAAAGTATTGAATCCTGGATTGCATTTTAAAATACCATTTATCGAAAACGTACGCATTTTTGATACGCGTATTCAAACTATGGATATCAAGTCGACTCGTATTGTGACCAAAGAAAAAAAGGACGTCATGGTCGACTATTATGTTAAATGGCATATTACTGATTTGGCTCAATATTTTAAATCTACAGGCGGTAATGAATTTAAAGCAGAAACATTACTAGAGCAACAATTAAACACCTTATTACGTGCCCAGTTTGGTAAACGTACTATTCCAGAAGTAGTATCGGGTGGGCGTGATGATGTTATGGAATTACTGCGTAAAGCTGCTCAAAAACAAGCTGGTGGATTAGGTATTAACGTGGTTGATGTGCGTATTAAAGGAATCGAATTACCGGCCAATACCAGTAATGCGATTTATCAACGTATGCGGGCGGATATGCAAAAAATTGCGAACAAACATCGAGCTGATGGCCAAGCGGCTGCTGAAGAGATAAAAGCTAAGGCAGATGCTGATGTTATGGTTTTGTTGGCAAAAACGCGTAGTAATGCACAAAAAGTACGAGCTGTTGGGCAAGCACAGGCGGCGTCTATTTACACTGATGCCTACGGTAAAAATAAAGATTTTTTTGCTTTATATCGTAGTTTGCTTGCATATGAAGGGAGTTTTAAAAGTAGAAAAGACATTTTAGTGTTGGATCAAAGTAGCGCATTTTTCGATTATTTTAAGCAATCCACACCAAAAAATGATGGTGTACCTGCTAAAAAGTAACTATAATGTCGAGTTTTGGTAACTATTCACCTCTATACCAAATCTTGGAGAAATGCCTATATTTGTAGGCAGCTTGAACAAAAAACATTCTGAAAAAGGGCCATGGTTATAAGAGCGCTTTTTCAGGATGTTTTTCATTTAAGATGTGTCAATATGGAATCGGGTAGAATGTGTAGTTATAAATTGTGTTGAAATTGGGTTCTGAAGTTCTCAGTTTTAGCTGCGAATAGCATTTGCAAATTTAAGAGTGGATCATGGGTAAAAATGTTGTTGTTTTAGGAACACAGTGGGGCGATGAAGGCAAAGGTAAAATTGTCGATTTATTAACGCAAGATGCACGAGCTGTTGTGCGTTATCAGGGCGGCCATAATGCAGGCCACACCTTAAAAATTAATGGCGTGAAAACAGTTCTACGTCTTATTCCCTCAGGTATGCTGAGACCTCATGTGACTTGTTATATTGCAAATGGGGTAGTTCTCTCACCTGATGCTCTATTGGGGGAAATTAAAGAGCTGGAACAAAGTGGACTTGATGTACGCTCCCGTTTACGTATTAGCTTGGCTTGCCCACTGATTCTTCCTTGTCATGTTGCTATGGATAAAGCGCGCGAACAGCACATGGGGAACTCTGCCATAGGCACTACTGGACGTGGCATAGGTCCTGCATATGAAGATAAGGTTGCTCGTCGTGCATTAAAAGTCAGTGATTTATTTCATCCTGAGCGCTTTGCAACAAAATTAGCAGATCTTTTAGACTACTATAATTTTATTTTGACACAATATTTCAAGCAGCCTGCCCTAGATTTACAACCTTTATTGGATTCAGCACTACAATGGGCTGAAGAATTACGTCCTATGGTTTGTGATGTTTCTGCTTGTTTGCATGAGCATAGAGAGCGTGGGGATAATATTTTATTTGAAGGCGCTCAAGGGGTTTATCTAGATATTGATCATGGAACATATCCTTTTGTGACTTCATCAAATACTTGCGTTGGTTCAGTAGTTAATGGTGCCGGATTTGGTCCGAAGTACCTCGACTATGTTTTAGGAATTACCAAAGCTTATACTACCCGTGTTGGTGGTGGTCCTTTCCCAACAGAACTTTTTGACGAAGTAGGGAAACAAATTGCTGAACGTGGCCAAGAGTTTGGTGCTGTTACTGGCAGACCTAGACGTTGCGGTTGGTTTGATGCAGTTTTGTTAAAACATTCAATTGAGTTAAATAGTATTACGGGATTATGCATCACAAAGTTGGATGTTTTGGATAAATTAGATGTATTACGTATTGCTGTTGCTTATAAAGATGAAAAGGGTAATTTAATTTCTCGTCCGCCTCAAGCAGCGGCTGATTTCCAAGGTTTAGAGCCCGTTTATGAAGAAATGCCTGGCTGGCAAGAGCCTACAGCTGATGTCACGAATATGAGCGATTTGCCTGCTAATGCCATAGCTTATTTAAAACGAATAGAAAATCTACTGAATGTGCCTATTGATTTATTATCAACAGGCCCTGAGCGTGATTCGACAATTATCTTACGCGATCCTTTTAGAGTGTAATTCGTACCGGTTTCAATAAATAGTCTGCATATTTGGAAGGATAACAAGGTAGCAGGTCGGGCTTTGGCCCGACAATGTAATTGCTCTGAAGTGACCCGAGCGCAGTGTGTTAACCAACCCAATCTTTTATTTGCATAAACCTACTAATCACAAGGAATTGTCGAGCCAAGGCCCGACCTAAACATGCTGTGTTGTAGCTTGGGTGAACGGAACTATTAAAATTTATTTTCAAATGCATGCAGTTGTTGTTCTAATTCCCTCTGTAGTTGGGCTTTCTCGCTGGTTTTGATGAATTGCTGGCAACTATCGCTTTCTAAATCTTGGCAGTCATGAGTCAATTCGGCATTTTTTGCATCAGACCAAATACTTTTTCCAGGTAAAAACGAATAGGTTAGTGCATTCCTATTGATTTGTTTTAATGTTTGGTAATCTAAGCCATGGTTTAATACAGCTTCTACATATTGCTGGGTTAAATTGGTGCGTAAAATACCCTCATCATCGGTAGACAATACAACTGGGACATCGTGCTTAAGATAAAAATTCAAAGGATGCTTTGTACCAGAGACTTGTAATATTTTTAAATTACTGATGAGGTTAATTTCTACCGCTTTATGATGCTTTGCCATGTGGTCTAAGGTTTTTTTTGCATTATGCTCTTGGGCAATATCCACTCCATGTCCAATTCTTTGGGCTTGGCCAGTAAAGAGTGCGTCATGAATGTGATATTCCAAATCCTCTGGAGTAACAATTTCTTGGGTTAGTTCCCCAGCATGTAAGGCAATATTAACTTGTGGGTACACCTTATGTAAGTATTGGTATATTTGCATTTGTTTACGATAGTCACGTAAAGAAATAATGCCATCTTCTGGTTGTACTAAATTAACACCAACAAGAGCACCCTTATTTTTTATAGATTGGGCTGCTGCCTCAAACGCATTCAGTGTTTGTGCAAACAGGTTGTCTGAAGATTGTTCTCGAAGTGAATAGTATAGAAATTTAATTTTTACTTGGCAGACTTTCTTTTCTGGATTGCTTTCACAACCGAGTTCTTGGTGTGCTTGTTGTAAAATACGATTTGATTCTATTGCCGTAAAATTGACATTATTTTGAAAGTCTGGGTTTGCTAAGAGAAGCTTTCTTTTTTGGCTAAATGAAGTCGTGTCCTTGAGCATATCGCCAAAACTGAGTGAATGCGCATTATCAGGTAAAATCATTACTTCCATATAGTGTTCATTTTGTAGTGCTGCAGTTTGCATTACTGATGCAAGTAATTCAGGCTGATGATCAGCGACTATGGCATTGAATTTGTAGAATGAATTGAAAAAATGATCGTGGCCGGATTCTTTTCCTGGAACAAAATCTTTCATAGACCAACTTTTTATCGCGTTTGCATAGAGGTCGGGATGATTAAACAGATCTTTTGTTTCCACGCCTTTGCAAACAGAAGGATTTTTACTGGCCGTCCAAGTGGTTGTATTCAAGCAATAATTATCTTTAGATGTTAGTTCCAGCATGATTTCAGGGTATGCACCTCCCGATAAGTGGTAATGCAACTCCCCACCTTTAGGCATGCTCTTAAAAAACGTATATAAGGAATTCGGATCATTTTTTATTTGATTAAAATGTGATTGAACATTAGCTTGTGCAAAAGAGAAAAAAAAGAGGCTGCTCAGAACGAAAATTGATTTAATATAGTTCATTATTTTCTAAAAAATATCACTTTGCGAATGATTATCGCATAATTATTATTAAATCCCAACCATTGTATTTAGATTCCATTCATAGCAAAATGATTTTACTATTCTTAGGTAGCTATCAAAATAATTCCTGCTTCAAAACTACTCGTGCGCATCTGGAGTAGCGCAGTGGGAGGAGCAAAGAACTCAGCAATCCTTTGAATGGAAGAGCAAGAGAGTCTAATCAATTAGGATGATGAATATGAACCATTTTTTATCAAAATTTTATGCCGCTATTTTGGGTACTTTTTTCTTATCACTAATGACAGGTTTTTGCGACGCTGCATCTAACATCAGTGACTCTACAAATAAAACCAAGATGACAATCAATGTTGGTATTTATGCCCCTTTTTCTAGTGAATCTGCTTTTATTGGTAGAAATATGTTAGGAGCAATGGAAATTGCACGTGATCAACTTAAATCCTCAGATATTAATTATGAATTTTATACTCTAGATAAAATGCCAAATACTGCGAATACAGCAAAAACCTTGCAAAAATTTATTGATGCACACCACATTAATGTACTGATAACTGAGGGTGCTGATAGTGGGTCTTTAGTTGCACCTTTAGCAAAAAGAAATAATCTTATTCATTTTTGTCTGACCGATGATTCGATAATTGCTGATGGGAAAAATAATTTCTTAGCACAAAGCCCCAACCACAAACAAGCTGCTGTTTTGACTCACTCATTAAAACCAGAGTTTATTGCTCAATTTAAACAGGAATATTTCAGTCATCCAGTGAGCGAAGCAGGTTATGCTTTTGATATATTTCATATGATTCATAATAGCGCGGTGCTTGCTATGAAGACTCATTCTGATTTTTCTAGCCAGGTAGTTGCATCACATCTTTTGGCGCTTGATCCAGGAACAGGAGTAATGGGTAGATTTAACTTGGGTAAAAATGGGGTTTCTTATAAGAAACAGACCCTTACCGCCTGATTTTATGATATTCAAACGTGTTCCATTCCCGGTTGCAAGCAACCGGGATTAAGATGATTGAATAATGAATCAAGCTAAGGTGAGTGCTACAAGCTAAAAAAAGGAGCCTAAGTAGGCTCCTTTTTGTGTACAAGTATAATTATCTGTTAGCTAATGACATGCCTTCCAAGACAGTTAAAGCGGCGTAAAGTTGGTAGTCGTTATGCATTAAATCCTCTACTTGAGCTTTAGCGCTTTTGACTTTGGCATTTCCCTCATTATTTTTATTGAGTAAGTGCCCACTAAGGTTTGCTTCACTAAATCCAGTAAGATCAGGGGACTTAGGAGCATTTTTAGGAATTTCTAACTCATTGACTACGATATCAGGTACAATCCCTTTGGCTTGAATTGAAGTTCCAGAAGGAGTGTAATAAAGAGCCGTAGTTAACTTAATCCCTGTTTTTTCATCCAAAGGTAATACAGTTTGCACTGAGCCTTTACCAAAACTTGTTGTACCTAGAATAACAGCTCGTTTATTGTCTTTAAGTGCTCCAGCTACAATTTCAGCAGCAGATGCAGAACCATTATTGATTAATACAACTATTGGTGCATTATGTAAAACGTCTTCGCCTTTGGATAAGGCGGTAAAGTCTGAACCAGGTAAACGTCCTTTAGTTGAAACGATTGTTTCTGGTTTACCTGACTTATCTTTACCAAGGAATGCATCAGAAACCTGAATGGCTGAATCAAGCAAGCCTCCTGGGTTGTTACGTAAATCCAGGACCAGGCCTTTTAAATTTCCACCAGATTGTTGTTTTAGGCGATCAATGGCTTGTAACATATCCTTTCCAGTTAACGCTTGGAATTGAGTTAAACGGATATAACCATAGCCTGGAGAGAGCATTTTGCTTTGTACGCTCTTAATTTGAATCACTTCTCGTACTAGATCGAAAGTAAGCGCTTTGTTCACTCCTTTGCGTAATACCGTCAACTGAAGAGTACTTCCAGCTTTGCCGCGCATCAGGTTGACTGCATCTTTGAGCGAGAGTCCTTGTACAGACTCTTTTCCTAATTTGATAATATAGTCGCCAGATTTAATGCCGGCTTTAAATGCTGGTGTGTCAACCAGGGGAGTAACCACTTTGACAACTCCTTCCTCCATGGTCACTTCTAATCCTAAGCCGCCAAACTCACCACTAGTTGATGTTTGCAGCTCTTTAAACTCTTCTTCATCCAAGTAGCTTGAGTGAGGGTCAAGACCATTGAGCATGCCGCGAATTGCATTATCGAAAAGTTCTTTATCATCAACAGGCTTGACATAGTATTTTTTAATTTCACCTATTGCATTGGAAAATCGTTGAACATCTTCTAAAGGAACTGCTTTAGAAGTGGTACTGGAGCTTGTAGACGTATTCGCCTCATCATCTGCAAAGCCTGTCAGAGGTAACATAAGAGTAAAAGCGTATACTATCGCAAGCGTGGATGGATATAGTTTTCTTATCAACATAGCGATCTCCTCAGATGCAAGGCTACTACATAAGCCATCTTCTTTTATTATAATTATTGAAATGCAATTAAGGTGCCAGGGTTCACTTATGACAACCAATTAAGTGGTGGAATCGCCTTTCCCCTTAGTCTTATTTCAAAGTATAGACCGTTTTGTTTAATTCCGCCGCTATGACCTACATTTGCAATTTGTTCATTTTGACGTACATATTGACCTTTACTTTTGAATAAGGATTGATTATGAGCGTATAAGGTCATAAAACCCTGTCCATGATCAATAATAATAAGTAGCCCATAGCCTTTAAGCCAGTCACTAAATACTACTTTTCCTGGGTAAACGGCAGTAACCACGGCTCCTTCTTCGGCAAAAAATGTCACTCCTTGGTTCATTTTTCGTAGCGATCGGCTCTGGCTCTGGACTGGAAGCGGCAATTTTTTGCGCATCTGACTAAATGGACTGCTCGCCTGATGCAGGGATTTATCTTCTCGAGCAATACTTTGTTGTGCCAATGACTTAAGTAATCGTGCCAAATTCTCCTTATTTTTGCGTACATCACGCAAGGTGTTTTGTTTATCTTGAATTTCATGATTCAAGGATTGAATCAGGGCAGTATGATAACTTTTATTTTTTTGGAGTTGATCTTGATGCTGAGTAAGCTCGGTTTTGAGCTGTTTGTTTGCATTAAGCTCTGTACGCAGTTTTTCTTTGCTCTCACTTAGGCTCGCGCGCGTATTATCTATTTTCTCAATCAGTTGTTGCCGAGATTTAACGACATATTGATAATAGGTTAAAATTCGACTTACTTTATTCGGAGCATCTTGGTTAAGTAGCAATTTAAGGGGTTGATATTCGCCCATTTGATAACGAGCGCGAACATGATTGGCTAATAATTGTTGTTGGGTACTCAGTTGTTGATTTAACTGATTTACGCGTTTTTGTAAGTCAGTAATTTTATTTTCTTTGTTTTTGATATCCTCTTGAATGGAGTGCAGTTTGTGAACTCCTTCACCGATTTGTTTTTCAGTCTCCGATAATTCTTTATTTAAAACACCGCGTTTGTCATGAGCAGAGTTTAAGGTCTGTTGGAGACTGTTAATTTGTGCATCTAATTGCTTTAACTTATTTTGTGTCTGGAGTACGGTAGACGATTCTGCATGCACTCCAAAGCAAAACAATATCCCCAAGGCCAATCTGTTAAAAAAGATTACCCGCAACTTCCTGATCGTAAATTTTAATTTGCGCATGACAGCGATCAAACTATAAACAATTACATAATTCCGTTTATTCATGAGTATTTTTTTCTAACAATTGATGTCCTGTCATTTCAACTGGAGGAGTAATTCCAAGCAAGGCCAACATAGTTGGTGCAATATCAATTAAGTTTCCTTCATTACAAGTGAAATGCCAATGACCGCCAACATATACTAATGGTACAGGTTCACTTGTATGGGCAGTATGTGCTTGATGCGTTGTTTCGTCAAACATTTCTTCCGCATTACCATGATCCGCTGTAATGAGTAGTTTACCTTCTTGTTTGGCTAAGGCTGCCCATACTTTACTCATGCATTGATCAAGGCACTCTATAGCGCGAATTGTAGCCTGAAAATCTCCACTGTGTCCTACCATATCGGCATTGGCATAATTGCAAATAATGACATCATAGGCTTTGCTGTTAATTGCTTCGACTAAGCATTCCGTTAATTCGGGGGCGCTCATTTCTGGTTGCAAATCATAGGTCGCGACTTTAGGAGAAGGAATGAGAATTCGCTCTTCATTCGGAAAAACATTTTCATTCCCGCCATTGAAAAAGAAAGTGACATGGGCATATTTTTCTGTTTCTGCAATGCGTAATTGATTTAAGCCATGGTTTGCAAGAACTTCACCTAAAGTGTTATTTAAAGAAATCGGTGGAAACGCTTGGGTAGTTGGTAAATTTTTATCATATTGGGTCATGCTGATAAAATAAGATAATTGCGGTTGTACTGTGCGGTTAAATTGTTTAAATGTCGGATCAATAAAAGCACTAGTTAATTGTCGTGCTCTGTCTGCGCGAAAATTAAAGAATAAAACAGCATCTCCGTCTTCTATCGTTTTCTTTTCACCTATGAGTGTGGGAGGTATGAATTCATCAGACAGATTTTGTTGATAGTAAGACTTTATTGCGGTTTCTGCATCTTGAAAAAGATGTTGGGAGTATCCTTGAGTTAATAAGGTATAGACAGGTTCGATTCTTTCCCAACGATTATCGCGGTCCATTGCATAATAGCGCCCGCTAATTGAGCAAATGCGGGCCACAGGGTGTATTTTTAATTCTGTATTGAGACGTTCTAAACTGTGTAAGACGCTTTGTGGTGGCGTGTCTCGCCCATCCAAAAATAGGTGCAAATACACAGAAGTGAATTGTTGTTGTGCACATAAATCAAGTAAGGCAAATAGGTGTTGTTCGTGGCTATGCACACCTCCGGGAGAAAACAGACCCATAATGTGCAATGATTTCCCGGTTTTTTCTAATGTAGCTAGTACTTCATGGAAAACGGGGGTATTAGCAAACGTCCCATTTTTTATGCTTTCGTTGATGCGAGTAAAATCTTGTTGTATGACTCTACCTGCCCCTATATGCATGTGTCCAACTTCTGAATTACCCATTTGTTCATCAGGTAAACCAACGGCAAATCCGGAGGCGTGTAAAAGAATATGGGGACAGTTTGCCCACCATTCATCCCATTGTGGTGTGTTGGCCTGGGCAATCGCATTATATTTATTATTTTTGTTATATCCCCAGCCATCTAAGATCATGAGCAACAAGGGTGCTTTTTTTGGCATGCAATTCTCCATGGAACACAATCTAAATTTAGTGCGGAAAATTATACCTTACTTAATAAGTATTTCGAAATGTATTCTCAGGACTTCTTTTATGCTGTTCTGCCTCTCAGTAGTGACATTTTTGTATTAAAGAGGTTAGACTATGCACCATTTATTTGATTGGGAAGAGTAAGTTTTGGAACAAAAAATTCCTCAGCATGTTGCCATTATTATGGATGGAAATGGCCGTTGGGCTGAAAGTAGAGGATTAGCACGTATTGAAGGTCATAAAGCAGGTGTTGAATCAGTAAAAAAAATGATTCGATGCTGCATGACCAAAAGAATTCCTTGTCTTAGTTTATTTGCGTTCAGCTCGGAAAACTGGTCTCGGCCTTCTGAGGAAGTTAATTTTTTAATGGAATTATTCCTAGAGTCCTTACGAAAGGAGCTCGCTGAGTTAAATCAGCATGGAATACGTATGCGATTTACGGGAGACCGTAGTTTGCTCTCACCACTGTTGCAACAACAAATGCGAGAAGCAGAGCTTTTGACGGCAAATAATGAACAATTAATTTTGAATGTGGTTGTTAATTATGGTGGTAAGTGGGACTTGGTAAACGCTGCAAAAAAAATAACCAAAGCCGTCCTAAACGGTGAGTTGGCAATAGATGATATCAATGAAACCAATTTTGCCCATTATCTGGATACAGATGGGTTGCCCGAACCTGATTTATTTATTCGTACTAGTGGTGAATTGCGAATTAGTAATTTTTTCCTTTGGCAGCTTGCATATACAGAGCTTTATTTTAGTGAAGTACATTGGCCCGATTTTGGTGAGCAGGAGCTTGAATTGGCATTAGCTTCCTTTAATAAAAGGAAAAGAAGATTTGGGCAAATTTCTTAATTAACTCTAGTGTCTGTTTACATTTCGCTAAGATGAGCAAAACGTCTGAATTTTCAGAAAATCAAGACAGTTGGCCAAGAGCGAAGACATGTAAATAGGCCCCAAACATAAGGGAACATTATGTTCTTGCAACGCTTGATTACAACACTGATTTTAGTGCCCTTGGTTTTATGGCTTATTTTTTATGGTAATCAGTGGCTTTTGGCAGGAATTGTTTTACTTGTTTTTCTTGCTTCATGTAGAGAATGTGTGCAATTAATTCCATTGAAGAATTGGGGGCTACAAGCCGGATTTCTTGTAGTGATGATCTTGGGTTTGTGGGCTTGTGGTTATGTTTTTTCTTATTGGTTGGTTCTTGGACTAATTATTTGGGGTCTAAATATACTGGCTATCCTCAGTTTTCCTGGTTCACAAAAATATTGGGGCTATCCGGTCATCGTAGGAGTTGTTTGTTTTCTGTTGCTACCGCTATTCGTTCAAAGCTTGATTCACTTATATAACTTGCCTAATGGTAAAGCATTGCTCGTTTATTTGCTGTTTTTAATCTGGGTTTCAGACACAGGCGCTTATCTTAGCGGTAAACTGATGGGGAAGCATAAATTAATTCCTCAGGTCAGCCCAGGAAAATCTTGGGAGGGTGTTATTGGTGGCCTTATTCTGTCTATGCTGATTGCGTGGGTTGGCTATAGCTATTTTAAACCGGACGCTATGGCGCATTGGTTCATTTTAGCCTTATGTACTATAATTATTGCGATCTTTGGTGATTTATTCATCAGTATATTGAAACGTCGTTGTCATTTAAAAGATACAGGCGCTCTTATTCCTGGTCATGGTGGTATTTTAGACCGTTTAGATAGTTTAATTGCGGCGTTACCTGTATTTTATTTCGGACTAACTTGGTAATTCTCGAATTAAAGGGGTCCATAGAGTACGCTTGTGAAAATCAATCAAAAATGTTTTGCAAGCGTGCATCGCAAGAAAGGCTCTTTTTACCTGGGTTTCGGCGAATTTGGGATGGTATTCTCGAGGATATACTTTAATTTAGGATAGTACTATGCTTTCAACATTGCTGTATTTTCTTTTGGCGTTGGTCTTGTTAGTTACGGTACATGAGTATGGTCATTTTCAAGTAGCGCGTTGGTGTGGTGTTAAAGTACTGCGTTTTTCTTTTGGTTTTGGTCCTATTTTAGCGCATTGGCGTGATAAAAAAGGAACAGAATACGCCTGGTCTTTATTTCCTCTGGGTGGCTATGTCAAAATGCTTGACGAGTCTGAAGGTGATGTAGACGAAAAGGAACGTCATTTAGCTTTTAATAATCAATCGCTTTGGAAAAGGACTGCAATTGTACTTGCAGGTCCTTTTTTCAATTTCATTTTTGCTTTTGTTGCTTTATGGTTAGTCTTGGTTATTGGGATACAATCGTTAGCGCCAATGATCGAATCAGTGAAACCCAATAGTATCGCAGCACAAGCTGGATTAAATGCACAAGAAGAAATTATTGCATTGGATCATACTAAGATAAATAGTTGGCGTGATTTTCAGTACGCACTCATGCCTCTGGTTGGCTCTAATGAAACAATTCAGCTAACAATAAAATCTTTGGTTAATGGACAAGAACGACAGATATTTTTACCGTTGACTCATTGGCAAATAGACAGCAAAAAGCCTGATCCGCTAGGTAGCCTTGGAATTCAGCCATTTATTCCTTCAATTCCTCCTATTGTTGGTGAGATAGTTCCTGATTCTCCAGCAGCGAAAGCAGGACTAGAAAATGGCGATAAAATATTAAGTGTAGATGGAACACCTTTTAATGATTGGTTGTTTTTAGTGGACTACGTAAAAGCTCGTCCTGATAAACAATTAACTTTATCGATTAAAAGAGCAGGAAGTATACAAAATGTTGTAGTACAAACTGGCAGCCAGGACAATAAAGGCAAGATTGAAGGGTTTATTGGAGTTCGCTCACAAAAGGTCAAATGGCCGGCACATTGGTTACGTTTAGAGAGACAGGATCCTTTAACTGCGGTACCTACAGCATTAAAGCAAACGGTACAACTGACCGCCACTACATTTACTTTAATGGGTAGGTTAGTTACTGGTAAATTAGGATTAAATAGTATTAGTGGTCCAGTGGGTATTGCCCAGGGCGCCGGGGATTCGGGACGTAGTGGGTTAACTTCTTATTTATTTTTCCTTGCCTTAGTAAGTATTAGCTTAGGGGCATTAAATTTACTACCTATTCCAATGCTGGATGGCGGGCACTTGTTGTATTACCTTTTGGAAGCAATTCGACGTAAACCTTTATCTGATAGTTTAAAATCAGCAGGAGCCTATTTAGGTCTATTGCTATTAGCCGCGCTGATGTTTATCGCGTTAACAAATGATCTGTCAAGACTAACAGGATAGTAGGAAAATTAATCAGACTTTAATCGCAAAGTATTGGCAAAGTCAGGGAACAAAAACTTGACAGTAGTTTCTACTTCCTATAAAAAGTGGTTCAATTTTCAGTGTACCGAATTTGAGTAGTAGTACACGTAGTACTGGGCGTAAAATAATAATGAAAAAAATCAGTAGTAAGTTTATATTAGGTGTTTGTTGTTCCTCGCTCATCGCTTGGTCTTCACAAACAATAGCAGCAGATACTTTTGTCGTTCGCAATATTAAAGTTACAGGCTTGCAACGTGTTTCAACCGGAACAGTACTCAATTATATACCTGTCCAGGTTGGTGAAGAGGTCGGCCCTGAATCAACTGCTGAAATTATTCGCACCCTTTATGATACCGGTTTTTTTCAGTCCGTTTCATTAGAACGCCAAGGTAATACTTTAATTGTTAATGTGGTTGAAAGAGCAACTATAGGTTCAATTAGTGTGGTAGGAAATAAAGAAATTCCTAGCGACAAAATGAAAGAATTTCTTAAAGAAATGGGCTTAGTTAAAGGTCGCGTATTTCAAACATCTACTTTGGAACGTTTAGAAAAAGAACTAAAACAAGCATATAACGCCAGAGGAAAATATAACGCACGTATCGATACTCGAGTTAGTCCACTCACTGATAATAGAGTTGGTATTACTATTAATATTTCTGAGGGTCGTGTTTCTCGAATTAAACAAATCAAAATAATCGGCAATCATGATTTTACCACCAATGAATTATTGCCAGAGTTTACACTATCAAAATCAGGTATCTTTACCTATTTTACTAAAAAAGATCAGTACTCAAAGTCAGGTATGGATGCGTCTTTAGAAGCATTGCGTTCTTTTTACCTGGATAGAGGGTATTTGAAGTTTAAAATCGTCTCATCGCAGGTATTACTGTCGCCAGATAGAAAAGATGTTTATATTAATGTTCATATTGAAGAAGGGCCTCAATATCATTTCTCAGGCTACAAAGTAGTGGGGAAACCGATGTTACCGCCTGAGAAAATTAATTCATTAATACAAGTCAAAAAAGGTGCTGTTTTTTCGCGTAAGAAAGTAACTGATTCAATTTCAGCCATTGGTTTGGCTTTAGGTGATATAGGCTATGGGTTCCCTGCAATTAATGCAGAACCCCAAATCGATGAAAATAATAAGACCGTATTCATTGCATTTATAGTACAGCCTGGTCGACATGTTTATGTCCGTCGTATTAAGTTTCATGGTAATACAAAAACCAGTGATTACGTATTGCGAAGTGTAATTCGTCAAGATGAGGGTGGATTATTATCGCTGCACAATATTAAAGAATCTGAAAGACAATTGCGCTTACTAGGCTATTTAAAAAATGTTGATGTCAAGACGAATCCAGTACCAGAAGCAAATAACCAAGTGGATTTGGATGTGAACGTTGAAGAAGCTCCTTCGGCTGAAGCAAGTGCTTCCATTGGTTACGGTACTAACGGATATCAATTAAATGCCTCCGTAAATCAGCATAATTTTATGGGTACTGGACGCTCCATGGGTGCTGCATTTACTGCGAGCAAATGGGGGCAAGACTATACCGTAAATTATTACAATCCATTTTATACCGATACAGGTATAGGACGTGGCTTAAACCTTTATTATGCTCGCGTTGATCCCAGAAACCTTAATGTCAGTACTTACAACTCCAACCGTTTTGGTGGTGATGTGAACTACAGTATTCCTCTTGGGGAAGCAAGTAGATGGCAATTGGGTTATGGATATCAGGATGTAGAAATCAAGAGTGTAGGTTATGTAATCCCCATCCAGAATTTTGTGAAGATGTATGGAACCCATTTCCAGGAAATTCGCTTATCTACAGGATGGAATAGAAACAGTTATGATCAATTTCCTTATCCCACACGAGGAGTTAACCAGCAGCTTTCTGCGGTAGTTGCCTTGCCTGCGACTTCAGGTTCTTTGTCTTACTATAAAGGATCTTATCAAGCCCGAATGTATCAGCCTATAGCACGAGGCTGGATTTTCTCCTTACAAGGTTTTGCTGGCTACGGAAACTCCTTTAATAATAAAGGATTGCCATTTTTTGAAAACTATTATGCAGGGGGTACTGCGCAGCCAGGTCAGGTCCGCGGGTATGACAGTTACTCTTTAGGTCCCTTGGATAATTACCGTAACTCTGTGGGGGGTAACTTATTACTCAGTGGAACTGCGGGAATTATATTGCCTTATCCTTTGAGCCGGGATAATGTGCGAACTACCGCCTTTGTTGATGCGGGTAACGTATTTGCTGTAAATACCTTACCTATTTTGACTGGACGAGATGAAGGTCCTTTAAGGTATTCAGCGGGTCTTTCGCTTGAATGGCGTTCTCCATTTGGACCTTTGGCATTTAGCTTAGCTAAGGCATTGAATCCTCAACAATTCGATCAAAAGCAATTCTTCCAATTTGCTCTATCCTCAGGATTCTAACTTATATTGTTCCTCCTTTTCTCCCTGTGCTGGGAGAAAAGAGGGATGAGCATTTTCTATTTGTTACAAAATTATCGAAAATCATGCTGTATATATCGCAACCTATTGGGAATTGTGCTAGCATCATGCTCTTTAGTTTGTCGAAACTCACGTTAATTTAGGAGATTAGTTATGAAGCGGTTAGGTCTGGTCTTAGTGGCCTTTGTTTTCAGTGTATTTGGCGCAAGCGCGTTTGCTGATGTAGCAAAAATTGGTGTAGTGGACCTGCAAAAAATCATGCAGACTTCAAGCCAAATAAAAGAAATCCAAAAGAAATTAGAGAAAGAGTTTAAGCCACGTCGCGATAAGCTTGTTGCAGTTGAAGCTGGCATTAAAGCGGATATGGAAAAATTCAAACGTGATAGTGCGATTCTGAGCGCGACTCAAAAGAAAGATATTGAAAGAAAAATTGTTAGTGCACAACAACAATTTGAGCGCGATGGTCAGCAGTATCAACAAGAGTTAAGCACTGCAAATAACGAAGCAATGGAAGGTTTGTATGCCAAAGTTCGTGCAGCAATTGCAAAAGTTGCGAAAGATGACAAGTACGATCTAATTGTACAAAAAGATGCAGCTCCTTTCAGTGCAACTACTCTTGATGTAACTGATAAAGTTGTAAAAGCAATTAACTAATCGGCGATGCAAAATTGCTGACGTTAGCAGAATTAGCGAGTCATTTGGGTGGCGTGTGGCATGGAAATGCCAATCACGCCATTTTTTGTTATGCTTCTCTTGCACGAGCCACCGCCCAAGATATTGCCTATTATGATAACTCTGCATTGCGCCACATTCTAAATAACACAGCAGCTGGTGCGGTATTACTCAAAGCAGAACATCAACATTTATATCCGGGAAACTGCATTGTTGTTTCTCATCCCTTGCAAGCAATGATGCAAGCGACTCAACTTTTATCAGACTCTCGGCCTACATATTCTGGTATTGATTCTACTGCCATAGTTCATGAGTCTGCTCAATTAGGCCAAAATGTATCAATAGGTGCTTATAGTGTAATTGGCGCAAACACGCAATTGGCGGATGGAGTAATAATCGGTACAAATAGTGTGATTGAATCATCGGTACATATCGGTAAAAACAGTCAGATTGGGCATGATGTTGTGGTTTACTCAGGCTGTCAGCTGGGAGTCCACGTAGTGATAAATTCCGGCTGTGTGATTGGTGCTCCCCCATTTAATTATTTGAAACAACATGGACACTGGCAACAAGGCTTTAATGCAGGTGCTGTTGTTATCGCGGACCAAGTACACATAGGTTCGAATACTGTAATTGACAGAGGTGCATTAGGCGATACCTATTTGGGCGAAGGGGTTTGTATTGATAATTTGGTCCAGGTTGCGCATGACGTGTTGGTGGGGAAAAATACGGTCATTGCCGGGTGTGCTGCGATAGGTGCTTATGCGCAAATTGGAGAAGATTGTGTTATTGGTGGCGCCAGTTGTATTGCTGCATATGTGCATTTGACAGATGACGTCGTGATCACTGGCATGTCTACAGTGAGTAAATCGCTTGCCAAATCTGGAATTTATTCATCCGGTACTCTAGTACATGAACATCGCCGCTGGCGTCGTAATGCAGCCCGATTTCGACGATTAGATGATTATATCTTAAAGTTAGGTGCCTTAGAGAAAAAGTTAAGTCATATTGAATCAGAAGAATAAGTTTTTAACAATTAACAATTGATTTGAACCGACTAAATCAGGATAATGTTTTTTCTTTTGGACTCCCTTTTTGGACCATACTATCTAAGCATACTTATTAAAGCGAGAAACTGCGTATGAGTGAACCTGTAGATATTAAACAGATTTTTAGTATATTGCCGCATCGGTACCCCATGATCTTAGTAGACAGGGTGCTTGATTTCACACCGTTTGACTGTTTGACGGCTATAAAAAATGTCACCATTAATGAGAATTTTTTTGTGGGACATTTCCCAGAAAATCCAATTATGCCGGGTGTATTAATGCTGGAGGCATTGGCACAAGCTAGTGCGCTTTTAGCAGGATTATCTCAAACACCTGAAGAAAACTATGGTATTTTGCATTTTTTTGCGGGCATAGATAATGCAAAATTTAAACATGTGGTTACTCCAGGAGATCAATTACGCTTGGAAGTAAAAATATTAGCAAGAAAAAGAGAATTTTGGCGTGTACATGCTGAAGCCTATGTGGGCGATAAACTGGCCTGTTCCGCGGATTTATTAAGTGCTGCAAAGGAAATTCAAAAGTGATAGATGAACGAGCGATAATTCACCCCTCTGCAAAACTGGCAAAGGGGGTGTCCGTAGGTCCTGGGACTGTAATCGGGGCTGATGTGGAAATTGGTGAGAATACGTGGATTGGTCCTTATGTAATCATTGAAGGCCCAACCACCATTGGAAAAAATAACAAAATTTTCCAATTTGCTTCAGTGGGCGATGCTCCCCAGGATATTACGTATCAAGGCGAATCCACTCGATTAGAAATCGGTGATGATAATATTATTCGTGAATACTGCATGATTAGTCGTGGAACCGTTAAAGGCGGTGGAGTTACCCGTATTGGTAATAAGAACTTTTTTATGGCTTATTCGCATGTTGGACATGACTGCATGATCGGTAACCAAATTATTTTGGTTAGCTATGCTGCACTGTCAGGACATGTAACTGTTGGCGATTATGCAAATATAGGTGGTTATGCTGCAGTACATCAGTTTTGCCATGTAGGAGCTTATGCTTTTATTGCTAGAGCCTCTTATGTAGCTAAAGACGTACTTCCTTACCTTATGATTTCCGGAGACACAACTTCTGCATGTGGTATTAATACCGTTGGATTACGTAGACGAGGATTCTCATCAGAAGCAATTGATGGTTTGCGACGTGCTTATAAAATAATTTTCCGCAAAGGACTAACCGTACAACAAGCTGTTACTGAATTAGAATTAATGCAAAATGAATGTCCAGAAGTAGTTTTAATGATTGATGCATTAAATCAATCCACGCGCGGGATTGTTAGGTAAATTGATTATAAACAATAGACTTCTTCGGAACTCGCTACAAAGAGAAAAGTGGAGCGCAGCACCGTATCGCCGAAGCAATTCTCCTTTGTAGTAGGGTTTCTGACGAATTCTAATGATTAGAGTGATATCTTATGCTAGACATTCAATTATTACGAGATGATCCGCAATTTGTTGCGTCGCAATTACTAAAGCGGGGATTTAAGTTTGACGTTTCCTCTTTTACTGCTTTAGAGGAGAAACGTAAAACGCTGCAGGTAGCCACACAAACTTTGCAAAATGAGCGTAATTTACGTTCTAAAGCTATTGGTGAAGCAAAGTCTCGCGGTGAAGATATCGAGCCAATGCGTGAAGATATGAGCCGTCTTGCTAAGGAATTAGAAGAAAAAAAAGGTGAGCTCGATGACTTGTTACAGCAAATTGAAGCAATTGCGCTAAGATTACCTAATATACCGCACGAATCAGTTCCTGTTGGTGAAGATGAACAACATAATCAGGAAATAAGACGCTGGGGTACAATTCCTACTTTTGATTTCCCTGTTAAATCGCATGATGAGTTGGGTGAGAATTTAAACCAAATGGATTTTGCTTTGGCTGCTAAACTCACGGGTAGCCGTTTTGTAGTCATGAAAAATCAATTGGCTAGATTACATCGCGCTTTAATCCAATTTATGTTGGACATGCATACGCAACAACATGGTTATCAAGAAATTTATGTGCCTTATATGGTTAACGCAGACAGTTTGATGGGTACAGGGCAATTACCAAAATTTGAAGAAGATTTGTTTAAGTTAACTGGGGAGCAAGGATATTACTTGATTCCTACTGCAGAAATTCCTGTAACAAATACGGTTCGTGATGTGCTTTTAGATGAGAATGTCTTACCCATTCGTTATGCGTGTCATTCACCTTGTTTTCGTAGTGAAGCGGGTTCCTATGGTAAAGATACCAAAGGGATGATCCGACAACATCAGTTTGAAAAAGTTGAATTAGTTTGGATTACTAAACCCCAAGATTCTTACCATGCTTTAGAGCAATTGGTAAACCATGCAGAAACGGTTTTACAGCGTTTAGAGCTGCCTTATCGTGTTATGACCCTTTGCTCCGGAGATATGGGGCCTAGTTCAGCAAAAACTTACGATTTGGAAGTCTGGTTACCCAGCCAAAATACGTACCGAGAAATTTCATCATGTTCTAATATGGAAGCATTCCAGGCGCGCCGAATGAAAGCGCGTTACAGACAAGAGCAAACACGTGACATAGAATTGGTACATACCTTGAATGGTTCGGGTCTTGCCGTCGGTAGAACATTGGTTGCTTTGATGGAAAATTATCAAGATAAAGAAGGCAATATCCATATTCCAATGGCTTTAAGACCTTATTTAGGTGGTATCGAGTGTATTCGACGCGAAGTTTAAGGTCGAATCAAATACACACCCTCATAGAGTCGGTTATCTTGCTGCAGTGTTGACTGCAGCAAAAAGTCCAAATTTAAATCTCTTTACCTACCCATCCTAGTACTATGAGTTGTTTCACAGCAAGCTTGCACTGCCTCTTCCTTTTTATATTGAGGTATTGTTGCAAAAAAAGTGAGGCGTTGATTCATAAAAGAACTTTTTTTAGTGTCTACAGGATGTTCTGAATAGGTATTTAAATGTGTATCAATATCTTCAGTGAATACATCATCTATTTTTTCTAAATCTAACTCATTCTGTAATTCATGATGTTTGTGTTCTGGCTCATATGCGCATTTTATAAATACAGCTACTTCTTCATTGTAACGTTCTGCTAATTCGGGAGTTAATTGGTTGTGCAAAAGATCTGTATTTGGCCGTTGCCAAACCTCAGATAGAAATCCAACATATGGGGGTGTAGAGTCTTCATTGTTACTATGGTTTTTTGTAAGCTGTTGTGAGGTCTTATTGTTTAATGTGTGCTGGTGAATGGATGTAAGTTGATGCCGGAATGTTTTTTGAGTACTTGCTCGCGCATAGGCATTTTTTGGGATTGTTTTTAAAGTGCTCCTAACATGATTAATTTTGATAGCATAAGACATATCTTTTATTTTTCTAGCATTATATTCATCCGATAAGCGGCTACTAATTTTTTTGTTATCGTGTGCATTCGCCGGGTAATGTGTATCGATTTTTTTTCGGTCTAAGTTGTAGGTTTTTGCTTTTTCATTAAATTTGGCCATCAGCAGACGTTTCCTCTTTTTTTGTCTTGCTTTCTGATGCGCTTTTCTAACTAAAGCGTGCAAATGACGTAATTTCGCCTTGTAAGACGGCGTTTTGTACAATTTGGCAATGACATTAAATTGGCGTGTAACTGTTAGAAAAAATAACAGGTTGTGTTTCAATAAGAATTTGAATGCATATTTTTTTTGTTCATTTTGCTGCAGCACATCAAATTTATTCGGCTCTGCATTAATTGCTCTAAGCCATTCCAGATAAAATACGAATAGTGGATGAGTGGTTTCTGATAATTCATGCTTGTTAAAAAAAAATCGTTGCGAGTTTTGATAAGTCCTTTTTAAATGTACATCCAGTGCTAATTGAATGGCATCCATATCACTCAATTCCTGTTCGTCCAAGTTTTAAAAGTATAGTAGTTTTTGGAAAAAGTGCACTTATTTTGGTCGGAGTGATTTATTGGTTGTCTTTCAGTGGGTTAAGTTAATTTTTGACTCAATGAATATTTGTTTTATGATGTGATTTATTTGGTTAAAGAGAAATGATGCTAATTACTTCCTTGGAGCTAATGAATACCGTAGAACATTATCTATATGAGTGGTTTTCTTTTCCTAAAAGGAAAATATTTGCACAAGTAACAACGGTAATGAATCAAAAACCACATATTAGAACGATGGATCTCTACCATGTTACCCCTAAAGGTTCGTTGATTTTTTTAACTGATACGAGTTCACCCAAATGGATACATTTAAGTCATTGTCCTAATATAGGAGTTTGTATCTTGAATCCAGATTACGGGCAAATAATCGTAGAGGGAACTGCGGTATTAGATACAAGTGAGAGCAATCTTTCGTTAACCAGTTTATATTGGCAAAACTTTCTAGATGAATATTGGAGAAATTATTACTTAATAAACACCAATAAAACTGTGGATGGGATTTCTTCGTCTTTTGGTGTCCTGCAAATCATTCCAAACTTATGGCAAATTCTAGAAATTAATAAAAATGATTTTCTTAAAGGTTCGCGAATGCACTATCAGTTGCAGAATGATTTTTGGATGAAACAACAATTACCACTTTTTTAAGTGAACACTAATCTCTTGTAGAAAATATAGAAATAGGAATGTCATGGCGAACAAAGGAACATTTTATTTTTCAGTTATTCTCTACTTCATAACAATAATTTTTTCTCAGAATATATGTGCTCGTTGTTCCCTTATTGATTCTTCAAGCCACACTGTTGAGCGTGTGGATGATGCTTTAGGGCGTTTACTTCTATCTAATATGCCATGTCCGCAAAATGTTTTTGCATTGCGTCAACTGCTCAAAAATGCTGGTTTGACATTGGAAACCACCATGGTTGCAAATCGAGGATTTCATAATCCAACTCAGGGTAGTTTTAGTTTATTTGAAATGGCTTTGGGGGAGCTCAAAATATCAGATGCTCATTGGTACATTAATGCAGGTGATTTTTTCTTTGGGCATTTTACAGGAATAGGAGCAGAGGGTGATTTAATAGCGGATCAAAATCCAGAAGAAAACTCACTGAT
The DNA here is from genome assembly GCF_001897665.1 of Legionella sp. 39-23. Taxonomy (NCBI): domain Bacteria; kingdom Pseudomonadati; phylum Pseudomonadota; class Gammaproteobacteria; order Legionellales; family Legionellaceae; genus Legionella; species Legionella sp. 39-23. The sequence continues at coordinate 152,752 of NZ_MKTO01000042.1, forward strand.
GATCGAAGCGTTTGCCTGGGATACAAAGAAAAAAGTATTTAATTTCTATGAATTACGTGGTGATGGCTCACAGGGGCAATGGTTTTATCGAGGAGATTCATCGGATATTTTTGCCGATAATGAGTTACTACATCGACAGCCCAATCCCCAGCACCCAGAGTTTGGTAATCGACTTCGTTGCTCTGGTTGTCATGGTGCTGGTGGACCCATTATGAAAGAGCTGGCTAAACCGCATAATGATTGGTGGGAACCTATTAGGAGATTGGATTTTGGTGGGCACAACCCGGATGCTTTATTGCAAGAGATTCTAGAAACATTAGTTCCTCCTGAGCATTTAGCTAAAAATGTTCTAAAAGGACTTAAAAAATTGAATCGGAGCCAAAAAGCGCGTTCATTACCGGAGCAACTCCGCCCTTTATTTTGTCCTGTTGAATTAAATTTAATGTCAGATACGGCCCCTAGCGATGAACAACGCGCCGAACTCAATATCCCGGCAGAGTTTTTTCTTGACTCAAGATTGTTGCAGACTAAAGAAAAGCAAACCATAAGGATTTCTAGAGTTTTTTATAATGCTGCATTGAATGCAGTAGGGAGTCATTTTCCTGAAACTGATTTAAACGATGCTGATCATGCCTGGCTTACCCCCGTGAAGGCTCAGTCAGATATGCTGGCAGTGGACAATCTAATAAAAAATGGGATTATTGATCAAAAATTTATGATGGATGTTTTGGATGTAGATATGACAAATCCAATATTTTCCTCAGCACGTTGTCGGCTTTTGCGTTTCCTTCCTAATGCCCTCACAGCGAATTGGCGCGAAGTGTTTAAAGAAAATCTTAACCAATCAGGGGATTGGGCTGCTAAAAGTCTACTTAAAAATCTCATGGCGTCACAACACGATGCAGCGTTTTATATGCGAAAAGCAAAGAAATATCTGCAACACTGCCAATTCAAACTGCAAAAGAGTAACAACGTACTTATGATGTATCATTTATTGGCGCAACGGCAAGCAGAGGTTCGTGCTTCTGAAATTTCATTAAATCCTCGAGGGCAAATTCTGGAACCAGGATTTCGTATTATCTTTCCAGAAAATAAAATAAGGACCACTCCAGAACGACTTAAACTTACTTTAACCTGCGAGGTAGTTGACGACATATAATTATTTCTACTAATCAATGTTCTGCAAAAAAAATCCTACCACCCCGACGATGTGATGTTGGAGGTGAGTAAACTTTACCAAACGTCCAATAAAGCCCTAAATAGCCGACTAAATGGTTTTGTCCTGCAATGCTATGTCCTGCCGTAAAAAGCAGGGAAAAATTCTTATTGAAATTATAAAAACCGCCAACATTCAAGATGACGGAGGCATTGCCATCAGCTGTTATAGCACCTTGGTAAAAAATCTCACTGCCTAACGTAAGTGATTCTTTGAGTTTTCGTTGTAACAACCAGCCTGTGTAAAAATAATTCAGCATGCCTGGCGCTGTATTAATGGCATAACCAGTACCACCATAGGTGGTCCATTTCCCCCAGCTTTTTTGTGCCCAAACAGGGAGTTTTACCCAAGGGATGCCATTACCCAAATTTTGATATACATTCCCTGACGGTAACTCAAGTAAAGGCGCAAAACCTACTTGTGGCTGCTTTGATGTTTCGCGAATGAATCGGTATTTGACCCCTACCTCAATATCCCCCAAACCATTTGCAGGCGGCGCAGCATTGGGTAAAGACCATGCATAAGGAACAATAGCATGCAACTGTAAATCATCGAGTGGGCCATAATTTATTTCTATGGCAGGAGCAAATAGGTCGGGTTCTAAAAAAAGATCATTGTTTTTATCGAAAATTGTAAACAGGAAAATTTCCCATTGTTTGGAGTTCAGGGGGACAGGATCATCGGTAAGAAAAGGGGCACCAGCAAAATTTACTTTAGAAAAAATAATGAGCATGATGCTGAGAAGCAGTGTTGATGCTTTTCTTGTTTTAAAATTTTTAAACAAGCATTTCATTTATTGTGCCTGTTATTGGTAGTTTTTCTACTAATCATTGTTTTATGTTAACCGTTCGCCTACTTGTGTCAACTTAAAGAATTGCAACTTTGAGTACAAAGAACAATTGGCATAAAGCCCTGAAAAAATAATTCAGTATGGTATTGGCTGAGTCATGTATTCATAAAAAATTTTATTCTCTTCCTATTTTATCTGCTGGATTAACATCCAATTTAATTGTAACCTTCATATTTGTTTAAACAGGTGTGTTATTAAGTATTTATGTTGCTTTAGCTTTGACTTTGTTTAGGAAAGAATATGGTTATATATGAAGTAAATTTGGCCATTGATGGAGATATTTACCCTCGGTTTCAATTATGGCTAAAAAAGCACATTAAAGAAATGCTGCAACTTCCTGGATTTATTCAAGCAAGTGTTTTAGCACCCGAAAATGAGGGAACTACGGAGCAGGAGCAATTAACTGTCCAATATCAATTAGAAAATAGAAACGCTCTCAATGTCTATTTTGCTGAGTTTGCGGTAACAATGCGTGAAGAGGGGCTTAGTCTATTTAAAAATAAATTTTCTACCCATAGAAGAATTTTTGAGGTACACACTAATTTCTTAAAATAAAAAATTTGCATGGGCAGTATGTTTTCATATAGCCTTGCAGCCTGTGCAGGAGTATTGGACTTTGTCCTTTGGATTAATATAGGATATAGAATGAGACATATAATTAAATTTGGATTTATATTAGGTTTAGCGGCGAGTAGCAACGCTTTTAGTGCAGACCCTGTTCAAGGGTTTTATTTGGGTTTACTGGGGCAACTCAGTCATGCACCAAATACAAATCTTAGTTTTTCACTCCCCGATGGGAATACTTATAATGGATCAGTTAAATTAAGCATAGTAGGTGGTGGTGTTGGCGGTTCTATAGGGTATAAAATAAGAAACTTTCGCTTAGAGGGAGAGCTCCTTTTTAATATAAATAATTACGGTTCACTTAATGTTGGTTCTTGTACTCTTATTAGTCCCGATGTGTTAGGTCCTAATGGTAACTGTTCTGCTTTTATTGAAAATACTGGTCTTGCGTTTAATGGCAACACCATGGGTTATTATGGGCTTTTTAATACGTTTTATGATTTTTTGTCCAGCGATCCAACCGTAAACTTTGTCCCTTATCTGGGGCTCGGTTTGGGAGGCGCTATGATTAAAAACCATGCTTTATTTCATAGTAATAACCAATGTATTTCCTTAGGTACTTGTTCGCCGATTGTCTCGCAAACTTTGAATACATCAAGCAATGGCTTCGCGATACAAGGTATCGTCGGATTCAATTATTATCTTGACGACTTTACTACTCTTGGCCTTGATTTTCGCTATCTTTCTACCGTCAATTTTAATAAAAATAATACCAGCGCGGTGACGAATTCAAATAACAGCAATTATGGGATCGGTACCATAAATATCACAGCAAATTTTGCTCTAGAGAAAGGTGGTGACTAGTTGTTGTTCACACGTTCTTTTTGCGATATGGACTAGTTATTATAACTCAGGGAAATCGTCATGCTAATGGAATATGATGTGATTGTTTTAGGTGGTGGCAAAGGAGGAAAAACCCTAGCTGTTAATTTAGCTAAAGCTGGGCAGCGGGTTGCGATGGTTGAAGACAACCAAATTGGTGGCACCTGCATTAATGTGGCGTGTATCCCCACAAAAACACTCGTACAATCAGCAAAAATAGCACATTATTGTCGTTCTGCAGCAGATTATGGATTAGAGGCTACTCTTGCGCCCATTGATTTTAAAGCGATTCGTGCGCGCAAGGATGCCGTAGTGCATGCGATGCGAGAGGCTAATTTAAAACAGTTTTTGGATTCAGGTATGGATCTGTTGTTGGGTCGTGGACACTTCATTGGCCCAAAGACGATTGAAGTGAGCCTATCCTCACCAAGAGATGGCCAAAAAGTATTGGAAATTACTGCGGATAAAATTTTTATTAATACTGGAGCCTTACCCTTTATACCTGCAATTCCAGGCCTTGACAAAATAAAATATTTTACCAACGACAGCTTAATGAATGTTGATAAAGTGCCTCAGCATTTGCTTATTGTTGGTGGCGGTTATATTGGTTTAGAGTTCGCTCAATTATTTCGACGCTTAGGGGCAGAGGTTACGGTAATCGAAGCAGACAGCACGTTTCTTAGTCGTGAAGATAGAGATATTGCGGAACAGGTTTTCACTACTTTAACCAAAGAGGGAGTTCATATTGCGCTGAATACTAAAATTAATAGTATTCAAGAAGAACATGGTGAAGTACTTATCCATGTTAATCAAAATGGAAAGCCCGAGCAGATTCGTGGGAGTGATGTGCTCATTGCGGTGGGGCGTACTGCGAATACGAGCGGATTAAATTTAGAGAAAACAGGTGTTGCGCTGGATGATCGTGGCTTTATTAAGGTTAATGACTATTTAGAAACAACAGCCAAAGGTATCTGGGCTTTAGGCGATGTAAAGGGTGGGGCTCAATTTACGCATTTATCTTTAGATGATTATCGGTTAGTGACGCATAATCTGCAAAATCCTCAGAATAAGCGTTCAGTTCAAGGACGGCTCATTCCTTATACAGTATTTCTCGACCCAGAACTAGCGCGTATTGGGCTAACTGAAAGCCAAGCCCTTGCTCAAGGTCATGTTGTGAAGATAGCAAAAATTCCTGCGGCGATTATTCCTAGGGCAAAAACACAAGGGGAAACAACAGGCCTTTTGAAAGCCGTAATTGATGCAAAAACAGATCATATTTTGGGTGTGTCCCTCTTCTGTGCGGAAGCAGGTGAAATTCTAGGTGTAATACAGTTGGCGATGGAATTAGGTATGCCTTATCAGAAGTTACGCGATGTAATGTTTGCCCATCCTACGTTGGTTGAGGGGATTAATCTTTGGTTTGCGTAGGGCCTAAGTCTAGCCATCAAGCTAAGGACAAAATGGCATTTTTTACAGCTATGGACCAAGACTTGCTCTCCTTAATTCAATCAAAAAAATTATAAATAAATACACATCATTTTGGTGAGTGGCTTTGGTTTTTTGGGGCTAAATCCGTTCTGCACATGTTTGCAATTAATCTCAAATATGTGCAAAAAAATACTCCGCCTATCAGGTTAAAAACACGCAGCAAGGTTCAAATTGACGCTTTTTGAGCGATAAATTTTCTTACTTATGATACCATTTTCAGTATTTTTTTAATAAAAATAGTGCAAATATAATGCAATTGGAGCTAATTTTGTAGAAAAAAGGCCAAAAAGTGTTGATTTAAATTTCATCTTATGTAAACCTTGCGCCCTATGAGTAGGAAATTAATTTACATAATAATCGGTATTAGTTGCCTTACATTTGGGGCGATTGGACTGGCACTTTATAATAAAGCTAAGGTTCATGAGACGCCGTTAAGTCTTAAAAAGGAAGTTATTAAAAAAACCGAAACGGTAAAAAAGGGCACGACAAAAGATAATACCCCACATAAGAATGCTGACAAGATAGCACATAAAAGCGCTAAAAAAATTGCGCGTCGTGCTAAAGAAGTAGCACATAAAGACGCTGAAAAAATTGCGCAAAGTGCTAAAGTAATAGCACAGCATACTAAAAAAACTGTGATTGCCAAAAAAAGCAATCGATCTACCCCTCCCCCACACAAGGTGATTGCGAAAAGCAGAAATGTTGCTTTAACCAAAGTATCTTTCGATGAATTGCCTGGTTGGGATACTGCAGATGTAAAAAAATCTTTATTGGCATTTCAGAAATCGTGTGAGACGTTCTTGAAACAATCACCATCACATACGATTAGTAGAACACAACACATCAAATTAAAAGCCCGGGATTGGCATCCGGCATGTAAAGCGGCTTTAGCTCTGGATTCGGTTTCAGATGATTCGGCAAAAGAGTTTTTTGAAAAGTGGTTTCACCCTATTGAGTTTGCACAAAAGAAACCAGTTCATGGCTTATTTACAGGCTATTATATGCCTAAAATAAAAGGAAATTTAACAAAAAGCTCTAAATACAATACGCCGATTTATGGAATGCCAAAGGGTAAATATTCAACTTCCTATACTCGGGAGCAAATTGATAATGGGGCGCTTAAGAAAAAAGCACGTGTGATCGCATGGATCCATAGTCCTGCTGAGCGGCTCTTTTTAGAGATAGAAGGTTCAGGTGTGATTCAACTGCCTGATGGTGAAAATATATATTTAGGCTACGCAGGTGAAAATGGCGCTCCATACACATCAATTGCCAAGGTTATGATTAATAGGGGGATCATGACTCGCCATAATGCATCTAAAGAGGCGATTATCCGTTATTTGGAGAAGCATCCTGAAAAAGCAAAAACGATTATCCAAAAAAATAAATCGTTTGTCTTTTTTGAGGATTTAAAGGAACCTATGGCGCTTGGCGCTCAAGGGATGGCTCTTACACCAGGTTATTCCTTAGCTGTAGATAAAAAATGGATTCCGTTGGGTGCTCCACTTTGGTTGGATACAAAACGTCCTGATAAAAAAGATCAAGAAAAAGAAAAGCAATTCCAGCGTCTCATGATTGCCCAAGATACCGGTGGTGCGATTCGTGGGTTTATGCGTGGTGATATTTACTGGGGTTCAGGTAAGCTTGCTGCATTTCTTGGTGAGCATATGAAAAATGAAGGCCATTATTGGCTCCTGCTTCCTAAACATATGTTAAATCGATTAGCCAAAAAATCACTGTAGTTCAATACAATGTTGCTGCTTATTTACATAATGGTCGCGATTTAGATACAGTGATTTCTTAGGTAACGTCATAGTTATTGCAGTTAAATAAGTGATTTTTTAAACTCAGGGTCTTCTACATGATGTTCTTCTTTTTTAAAATCACCGTTTTTTAAGCGAATATTGCTCAATGCATCAAGTACTTCTTGTCGTGCAATATTCCAATCTGTTCCTCCCTTCTCTGATCCTTGCCAAGATAATGGAATAAAACGGGGATTTATTAGGCTCTCAAACGATATGACTTCTGTGATTATATTTCCTTTATGACCATATCCAAGTTTTTTAATTTGCAGTAGTTCATGATAGTTTTTGGCACGTCCTTCAAATGGAAAAAGTCCTATGGCAGGCACATTGAAGATAACAGGTTTTTTAGATGTGATATAACCAACAAGATAAGGTCTTATAAAGGTTGTTGCTTTTCTTTTACCCTCATTGGATCCAGAACAGCGAATAGTCCCATTTTCATGAACAAAATATAAGCTTGAGCCACGTTCTCTTTTTTTGGAGTTCGTGATAAAAACTGCGGGATTATTTAGGGTTTTAGAAAAGGGATAAGAATGTTGTGTGCATTTTTTGTCTTGCATGTACTATTACTCTCTTTTATGCAAGAGAAGTGTGCTGCAAAGGGCAATAAATAGCAATCTTTTTGTATGATATATATTCAGTTTATAGAAGAAGATTGTGCTTTTCATCTGGATTAGGTGGTGCATAATTAATAGGATAAAGTTTTTTTATTTTCAGGATAATAATAGGGGGAGGATGAATCCATCCCCCAGTAAGATCACTGCTCATGAGCGGCAACCAGACATGCCTTCAGAAAGCGTTATAATCTCGCAGTTGCTCTTGGATATTCCGCTTCTGTATCATGCTCCACCTCGGCAGACAGGGGCTGTCCTGGCTGATAATCAGGCCCTAATAAACCGTTGCGCGTGGTATAGGTGGGTTGTCTCGTTGGCATAATTCGCAGGCCATGTATGTTCATGTCGACCAAAAACTGAATTAACATTTGCTTTGCAAAAGGACTCGCTGGACAACGTCTTGCTCCTGCGCCGAATGAGAATAACTCATCATCGCCGTCAAGCCACCTTTCTGGTGAAAACGTGCGACTGGGCCCCTGCATGGGTCTAAACAGAAACATCAACATCTCACCTTTCTGAAATGATACAGTCTCTCCGTTAATATTCGCCTGGAAGGGTTTGAGTACCGCTCTGGGAAAATTGGGAATAGGAGTTGCTTGCCATAATGCTTCCTGAACGACTGCCTGCACATAGGGTAAGTCTGCTATTCGTTTGTATGTAAATGGTTCATTGCCCAAAACGCGAGCAATTTCTTCGTGCATCTTCTTTACTACATCGGGTCTTTGACTGAGCACATCTAGCATATAAAACATCGTTGCTCCTACATTAGAGGAGGCGAAAATCGTTAGCGGCCCGTGTTCTCGAATAAAGCGATCATGTTCAATCAGATTACGTATAATCTTTGCTTGTGGATTGTTTTCATCAAAGTGCGTGCAGTTATCAAAATTCATCTCGGGGTGCAATTGCTCGGCACGAAATACCCCCAAATCCCAGATGTAATTATTGCCTTTGCAAATGTTGTCTAGGTTTGAATAAAGAAGTTTCTGTGCAATATCTGCCATAGCCTTGCTGGTTGCCCGAAAGTCAGATCGTAGGCCTGGATGGACCAGGCGGCTTAAAGGATCCATACTTGCTTTGGTAATTAAGCGCGTTGCATCCATGAATATTTTGTGTGTGTCTGGTGGTAACGCCGACAGATCATAAGTGCCTACAAAACATGCTGCAATGCAACCTATAGTATGCCATGCGACACTGGCATAGAGATCATCAATGCCGCCATTGGATGTCAGCTGCAGAGAGTCAAAGGTACGCTGATTGACTTGGGTGATTCGCTCAAAATTTATTGGCCCGCGAGCAATGGTATTCAAAAAAACTTTACGTGGTTCAGAAGCTGCCTGTCCATCTTCTGCGAAAAAAACTCTTCCTACCATATGTGTAAAAGGCTCGAGAATATCTCCGCGGCCAAGCTCTGGATGTTTTGTCAGCAGCTCTTTTGCAATTTTCCCATCAGTTATCATATAAAGGTTCTGTGGGCCAATGTTAATTTTGAAAAACTTTTGTTTTGTGCGTGCAGCCATCTCGTAAGAGAAAAGAGAGGGGCCCTGATCGAATAAACGTCCTAAGTTGCGCCACCCTTGTTGGTGCTGCGGTAGTACTTTAGCGGTTGTCTCTGCTTCGGATATGTTTGGCAGTACTGCATGCGGCGATGTTGCTGAATTTTGTGTTGTGTCCGTGGCATATGGACATTTTTTTGTGTTCGGTTTTTGCGGTTTAAATAATTTCATTTCCATTTTATAGATTCCCTCATCAATAATTCAAAAAAACTTAAAATCAAATGATAGCTCACTCAAGTGCTATGCTGGATTCGATGTTAATATTCTATTTAGTATTTTGTTTTTGAATATCAGAGAGACAATTTTGAGTTTTTCGAAGGAAAGGGAAATCCAATTTTCATCCATAGTTGATGGGGCTGAATTTGAGCTAAGATTTTCACTTCACGGAGATTAAAATCCATGTTCACTTACCCTTTATAATCTATTTAGCAAAATAACATGCTGACATATAAAGTTCTTCAGCAATAAAGCTATGGATGATTATATAGATATTGACTGATTTAATGTACTGGAATGCATAAAAATTTTTAATTACTTGGACTCGATAATTTTACCTAATTTATCAAGTTCTTACCGTGATTAGAGGCAAAAATAAATGAGATTAGGAAACAAAATCTCGTTTATTGTTTATATCAATAAATTTATCAATTGGTCGCATGCAATTGTAAATACTCGCCAATTAGTTTTAGAATGATTTTCACCTGTGAAAAGGATATTCAGCATGAAGCAACGCGTCTTCTTTCTTTTCTTTTTAATAAGTATTGTAAGTTTTACGGCTAATGCCGCGGGCGACTTTTTAGGAAGTTGGAATACTACTTTTGGAATTATGAAATTAGAAAGTGCTGGAGAAAATCAGCTCAAAGGCGCATATATTTTAAGTCAGCAATCGTGTCAGATTGATGGGCATCTTGAAAACAATGGCCAAAAATTTGTTTTTACTTATCGCGAGCCTCAGGCTAGTGGTAAGGGATACTTTAAACTTTCTGAAGACGGACAGAGTTTTTCAGGTTTTTGGCGTGAAAAAGGGCATAGTGATTGGCACCCCTGGAAAGGTGAGCGTTTTGCCACGAAGGAAATGAATTTTGATGGGGTTTGGAAAACAGATTATGGTGCGATGCGTTTAATCCAAAAAGATAATCAAATTGATGGCGTCTATGATCCATCAATGAATTCAACGATTCATGGCACTTTAGAAAATAATCGGTTTAATTTTACCTATAAAGAACCAAATGCCGAGGGAGAGGGATGGTTCCAATTAAATGAGGCCGGTAATGGTTTTAAAGGGAAATGGCGTGCGAAATGCAATACAGAATGGACTGATTGGCAAGGATCAAGAGTGCTTCCAATGCCTGGGATCAAATGGTTGGTCATTGTTGAAGCGCGTTGGGAGACTGCACTTGAACAACAAGAGTTTTCCTTTGGCGACATGCTTAAAAGCTTTTTCGCAAGAATATCTAATGTACAAGTTCGTCATCGATATTTTACGGGTGAAAAAAGTTTCACTAAATGGGTGCAACAAATTGCGTATCTTCCTGAACCTGTGGTTTTATCAGTAGCATCGCATGGAAGTGTTGATGGAATCACTGTCGGTGACGAAACCATTAGCGGCGAAAAAATAAGCCAGGCTCTAAGCTATGCTGTAAATTTAGAACTGTTACATTTTTCAGCCTGTTTAATGATGAAAGAAAGTGTTCCTAAAGTAATTCATGAACATATGTCACAAAACGTACAATTTCCAATTTCAGGATATACAACTGCTGTTGACTGGTCGATGAGCGCAATTATCGAATTTCTCTATTTTGACATGATTCTTTCAAGAGGAATGACACCTAAAGTAGCCGCAAACAATCTTTTAAAGGTTATTCCCTTAGCGGGCAATACTGCTTTTGAGAATGCGCCATTTGAAGCAGCAGGTTTTGTGCTCTTAGAACCTAAATGAATTAGCCTTGGCTGGGTTTAACCGCTCAGCCAGTCCATTTTTTTATCTACCCAAAACTGTATGAGATGTAATACCTTGCTCGAGTCGTGTGTATGGTAGTGACTTTTTTATTTGCCACATGCTACTCTCTCATTCCAAATGAACTGGTCTATAAAAGGATATTAACATGCTGCAATCAAGAAAATTATTGCTCGGCCTTATCCTTTTGTTCTCAGGACTGATTAATGCTTCCCCTGATTTTGGTCCTGTAGACATGGGCGAATTTTATAACACTCTGCCTAATGTCCCTTCCGAAGGCAAATTAGGTTCGTTGATCAAATATGAATCTATAGCGACTACTTTTCCTGGTATTCAGGCTTGGAAAATAGCCTATCTCTCTTCCGATGTGAATGGAAATAAAACACTAGCCACAGGTATTTTGGTGGCTCCTTTATCTGATTCTCAAAAGCCGCGCCCGGTTATGGCTTGGGCTCATGGTACAACAGGAACCGCTCAAAATTGCGGTCCATCACAAGTATTGAATCCAGCTCAGCCATTGAATCAATATTTCTTAATGAATGGTACTTCCTGGACAGATTTCGGTTTGCCCGCGATGAATGCATTCATTAAAGCAGGTTATGTGATTGTAGCGACGGATTATCAAGGACTGGGTGGCGGAGGCAAGCATCAATATGCCGTTGCAACAACCCAAGCCCAGGACGTCATTAACTCTATCAGAGCAGCCACCCAACTTAAGGAAGCTCATGCGGGTAATAGAGCTATAGTGTACGGATGGTCTCAAGGTGGCGGAGCAACTCTTGCGGTAGGAGGCATGCAGCATTATCTTAAAATTAAAAACTCCGTGAATAATCAGATTAAAATTCTCGGCTTTGTTGCTATGGCACCTTACGATATCGCTGCGACTTTTCCTGCTCAGATTAAAACAGAGCAAGAGGCCTTAGAGCATTTAAAGAATATCAGTAAGATATTTGGCACCAATGTGTTTAATTTTACTCATTATGCGCAAAATCTTTGGGGACTGGTTGCGGCATTTCCTGAGCTGAAACTGAGCGATATCCTGACTGATGAGGGGGCTGATGTCGTAAATAAACTGATGGCAAGAAAATGCATGCACGGCGCTTCCGATACGTTGAGTTTTAATTATGGGGATAGATATCAGAACTTTTTACGTTCAGATATCAAGAATGCTAATTCATGGGTAAAAGCAAACATAAAGGGTAGTGTAAACCCTATCGCCCCACTTGCTCCGGTAATCATTTATTGGGGAACAAATGATACAACCGTACCTCCCATTATGGGATCGCTTTATTTTAAGCAAATGTGCAAAATAGGTGGTCAAGTTATAAGGGTACAACTCCCTGGAAATCAAAACCACTTTACCACTCCAGCAAGTGCGGAACCTTTATATGTCCCTTGGGTTGCTGATCGTTTTGCAGAAAAGCCTGTCGAACATGTATGTACTGAGATAAAGGCGTGAGCATCGATCTAATGCCTAAAAGAGCAATTGTAAAAAATAAATCAGAAAATTATAGCCATCCTGAATTATATACAATGATTACCATTGATTGCTTTACGGGGCGAACCATTGAAACCAAACGCTATCACTACTGTTGAATTACAGAAAACTTAGAACAATGTGGTATACCTAAAGATCATATAAAAATTCTTTTGAGAGAAAGCAGCCGAGAAAATTGGGGAATTCTTGGTGGTCTCGCAGGCTGTGATGTTGATGTAGGTTATAAAGTTGAAGTTTAAAGTGTGGGTTGGTTATTGGGCTCGGCAAATCAAGAGGCCGGACAGCGCGTAGAATGTATTTGTTTCATACAATATTAGGGAGAATATAATGAGATTTAATGGAAAAACTGTACTGGTTACTGGTGGAAGTAGTGGAATTGGTTTTGCTGCCGCAAAACGAGTTACTGATGAAGGTGGACGAGTGATTATCACTGGCCGCAATCAAACGAATCTGGATGCTGCTGTAAAAAAACTTGGAAAAATGGCGCAGTTCATTGTTTCTGATGCCAGTAGTATGCGTGATATTGATGCCTTGTTCTCTTTTATTAAAAAAGATGTTGGTCTCATTGATGGACTTTTTGCCAATGCAGGCACGGTAATCTTTGAACCGGTAGAAGAAGTAACAGAAGAGCATTTCGATAGACTGATGAATATGAACGTCAAAAGTGTCTTCTTTACCCTCCAAAAAGCAATTCCACATTTGGCGGATGGTGCCTCCATTGTGGTTAATGCCTCGGTTGCTGGGAGTACAGGTCGTCCTACCTCTTCGGTTTACAGTGCGACCAAAGCGGCAGTGCGATCTATGGCTCGCACTTTTGCTGCTAGTCTTGTGGCGCGAAAAATTCGTGTCAATGCAGTCAGCCCAGGGCCAATAGATACACCACTATGGTTCGTAGAAGGAGGATTGCCTGCAAATCAGGTGAATAAGGTTTTGGAGGATATCAAGGCATCCAATCCTATGAAGCGCTTCGGATCTGCAGAAGAGGTTGCCGCGGCTGTCGCTTTCTTGCTTGCATCGGAATCATCTTATATCACAGGAAGTGAGCTCTTCGTCGATGGTGGAGTTACTCAATTATAGAGCCTTTGTACCACAGTCATTCAGTTAAAGCGCTTATCATTTTCGCGAAGAAAGGGGAGCTTCTCATTTCTATGCCACATTTCTGAAATGGATTCTTCGCGAGGATGATTTTATTTTTAACTTTGGTTTTCAAGAGCCTGAATTTAAATATAAAATCAGACCACATAAGAAATATTTGTCACTGTTAAATTATATTCCTCATCACCAACGCGTAAGGTCCTACTGTCTCCAACTCTAGCTTTCAATAATGTTTTCGCCAAGGGTGAAACCCAGCTTATTTTTCCTGCATTAATATCAGCTTCATCCAGGCCTACAATTTTGACAGAATGGGATTCACCATTTTCATTGATGTATTCGACAGTGGCACCAAAAAAAACTTGCGTAAGACCCACTTGGAGTTTAGGGTCTACTATTTGAGCACTTTCCAGTCGTTTTGTTAAATAACGAATGCGTCTGTCAATTTCACGTAAGCGTTTTTTTCCATAAATATAATCCCCATTTTCTGAGCGATCACCATTACTCGCTGCCCAACTTACTACTTTCACAATTTCAGGTCGCTCATGACTCACTAAATTTCGTAATTCAGTTTGCAGCATTGTAAAACCAATGGGAGTCATATAATTTTTGATACTTGGTAACTTTAAGTCTGGGCGCTCTGGCTCCGTATACTCATCATCTTCTTTAGTAAAAGCCTTACTCACTACAAACTCCTATAATAGTAATCTGTTACTCTAAATTATATTACTCATTATAAAGCAGCCAGGATGAGTTAATGAAGTCAGTTTGAGATTTTTAGCAAATTGCTTTATTAAAAAGTCATTACTGTAGCCTGTTTGCTTACAACCAGGACTTTCTGGAGAGTTTCTGTGAGTTCCTGGCTGCAAGCAGCCAGACTACGCATGGCTAATTATGCCCAAAAACACAAGAGTTAGAACCACAGATTGGATTACACTCTTCCTGTTGTTTAGAATAGAGGCATTTTTAATTTTTTGGATATAGATTATGTTTGCTGTTATTTATCGAGGTTATATACCCTCTGAAAATGAAGAAGAGTATAAAAAACTATGGAAAGTTATCGCAAGTTACTTCATTGAAAATAGAGGGGCAATGGGATCTCGTTTACATAAAACTCATGATGGAGCTTTTCTGGCTTATTCGTGTTGGCCGGATAAGAAAACTCGTGATGAATCTTGGCCAGGAGAAGATGCTCCAAACGAAATCCTGCCAGCAGAAATAAAGGAAGCTATTATTCAAATTAGATCTCTTTCAGCACAGCCATTTGAAGAAATTCACTTGGATGTTCTGGAGGATAGGCTATTTACTAAATACTGAAATATCCTAATACATGATGATTTTCTGACTTGAGCGTGGTGACTCAATAAGGTTATATTTGCATTTTCTTTATAAGTCCTGCTTCCTGAGCGTTAAGTTTTTCTAGGCAAGATAAGGCTAAAACTCGCTCCATGTAATATGCTGGAATCATTTATTGAGAGAATCCCCTCATGTAATTTTATTATTGATTTCGTGATCGATAAACCCAAACCAATATGTTTTCCTGTTGTGTCACTAGAATTTAATGTGGTAAAGGGTTCCACTATTTTTACTCTATCACCTTCAAGCACACCAGGACCATCATCATCTACGCGAATAATCGCGGATTTATTTTGATACTCCAAGCTTATTAGCACCTCGTTATGGGCGTATTTAAGCGCGTTACTAATAAGATTGTTTACAGCAAAATATAAAATTTTTGGATCAAAAAATATCAATTCATTATCACTTTGTTGGTAATTAAATAACACTTTTATTTCATAGGACTGATGTGCTTTTACTAAATGTTCAAGCCACTTGCGTAGATTAAGTAGTTCCTTATTGATTTTAAGTTCATGTGTAGTACTTTGTGAGTAGAGTAAAAAAGTGTGAATTAACTGATTCAATTCTTGTATGTCTTCTTGGATGCTTTCAAAATGTTCTTGCTCTTTACTTGACTGGGTTTTAAGTTTTTTTAAAGAATCTAGTGCCAGCTGTATGGTATATAAAGGAGTGCGGACTTCGTGTGCGACAAATCGTGCCATATTTTGTTGTGACTGCATCAGTTTATTTATTTTATTACCCATAGCAACAACATTTTCATAGACACCTCTTAAAGTTGAAAAGCGATTTAGATTTACATCATAGTTAAAATGCCCCTGACTGTACTCTTGAGTTAATTTGTATATTTTTAAGCTATTTCTGCTGAATAGCCACGTGAGAACGGCCACAGCAAAAACAGCTAAAAAAGTCATTGTGAGGACAAAGTAGATTTGAATTTTTGACAATCGAAGTGAAAAATAGGGATAGTTTAGAGGGCCAACACTTATTATTTTGTCGCTATTAGGAATTTTAAAATAAATAGTTGTTATCGGTTTCTCATTCGCCGGATTCTCATAACCAATACCCTCATTTATTAATTCATTTTTTGCTTTTTGAGAAATATTTTTGTTATTAATTGATAAAAGTTTTAAGGGAATCTGATATTGACGTTGGAGCTTTTCTAATACGCCACTCCATTGGTTCATTGGGATACTATTTAACCTATTTAAAATGATCGCTCTCATCAAATAGGTTGAGTTGGAAATAATCTCATTCATCGTTGTGCCTACTTGGATTTTCAAAACAGAAGAGCTCTTATCAATCAATTTGTAGGCATAGGCATCATGGAGGCTATAAGTTAAAAACATAAGGTTTTTTTTATCTTTATAAACGATATGACCTGCACGCAATTGTTCTTTTTCTTTATCAGTAAAGGGCAGTGAATTCATCTCAATAACTTGCGCGACATGGCTGTTTAGCGGAAATAATTTCTTAAATTCACCATGAGAACCTTGTGATTTGTTTGACTTTAGTACTATTTGCTCGAGTACTGAAAAATTGCCTATTTCTAAAATGTCATGAACTTTTTGAGAGCTTATTCGTATTGAGTATGTAAAGGATAGATAAAACGCAAACAGGATAAAAAAGAGTATTAATAAAGAGGCGAAGATTGTTTTTAGGTATAATTTTATCATTTATCTTTCCATGAGTCCGATAAAAGTAGATATCCTTTTCCATAAATAGTTTTAATTCGATAAGGATTCTCAATGTTATCACCTAACATCTTCCTTAATCTTGATATCTTAAGGTCGATACTTCTGTCTACACCATCATATTCTCTGCCACGTAATGCATAAACAATATTATCCCTACTCAAAACAGTATCAGCATTCTTTGCGAGTAGTGTGAGTAGTTCATATTCAGTTGGACTCAAATCAATTAGTTTTCCAGCATAACTTACATTTCTTTTTATTAGGTCAATTATTAAATTATCAAATTGAATTTTTTGAGGCTCTACGGTTAGTTTCGGCCTCCTTAAGAGTGCTGCAATTCGTGCTTTTAATACCTCTTCTTTAACTGGTTTGGTTACATAGTCATCTGCGCCAAGTTTAAGGCTAGTTACCTCGTTTTGCTCACTGTTTAAGGCAGTTAACATTAAAATTTTACCACGATACTCATCGCGTACGGTCTCACAAATCTGCTCACCATTCATCCCAGGCAACATGATATCAAGAATCACTAAATCGGGCTGTTCTCTAATAATGCGATAGGCGGCGCTATCTCCTCGAGACTCTGTAGCAACATGATATCCTTCATCAGTAAGCATTTTTTTTAAATACTTGACTAATTTGGAGTTATCTTCAACCAACAATATATTTATGTTCATCGTTTATATTTCTATGCGGTTTAATATTAGTGTAGTCATGTTGGTCTAGAATTCCCAAATACTAGGTATACGTCTTATAAAAACCACAAGCCAAATAAAAATCAGTTAAAAAGTGTTGAGAGATAGAGCCGTTCGTAATTCCCCTACTCCTGTCTAAGTATATCCAATTGATACAAAGATTATACAATTAGCGATTTGTGTTTCGGTATAATGGATTTATAAGTCGAAGGAGAACAGCATGAAAGCAAAAATTATCAAATTAATGGCATCATTTAGAGAGGATTTAAGTAGGACTAACAGCACCGAGTCTGAGGTGGAACGGATTAGGAAGACAGCCAATATAGAACAAGTAAGTGTGGCCACAGTGGTGGGTAATAGCATTCCTGAAACCCATGGTTATGGACCCGTGAATAAAGATACAGTTTTTGGCGCTGCATCACTGAGTAAGCCAGTATTTACTTATCTGGTATTAAAGCTTGCAGAAGCAGGCAAACTCTCCTTGGATATGAAGAGGCTTAATGACATTTTGCCCTTTAAGGACTTTTGTCAACAACATGGTTTTGCATGGAAAAATGATGAAGAAATCAATGAAGCAGATATGGCGCGCATTAATGCATTTACCCCGGCTATGATTCTTGCTCATAAAACGGGATTTGATTTAAATCGAAAAAATGAAGTGAATCATCAGTTTGAGCCTGGCCAAGAATATTATAGGTATTCAGGATTACCTTTGTTTTATTTGCAGAAAGTGATTGAAAAACTTCACGAGCCCAAACTTGCTTTAATGCCGGATAATGATTTTTTTGAGGAAAATAAACTGTATGTTTCAATCAATCCTCCAAATCTAAGATATACAATTTTTGATAATACGGGGATAGGAACATCCAGTACCATAGACTTAAACGCACTTAATTGTAATTTACAAAAGCTTACTGATGTCCAGGAGCTTAATCCCTATTTACCCAAAATTCTTGAAGAAGTAGCAAAACGTGGTCATACCGCAAACCTTGATGTGCTTGCTAAGAAATATGTGTTTAACCCTTTACATATGAACCACAGCAGTTTTGGAAAAAAACCCTGTGCAGCAAATACATTAACCACAACCGCGGAAGATTATGCACTATTTGTGCAAGCTTGGATGAATGATGAAACATTGCAATATGCTTTTAATCCCCAAATTCTTATGACGCAGGATCCTTGGGCGAAAGAAACGGTGTCAGATCACCAGGATTTAAAATATGCAGCTGAATGTTTGGGCTTTCAACTGGAGGTCGATGAAAATGGCAAGCCACTTACCGCGTTTAAGACCGGTGACATGGGACCATGGCGAGGGTGGGTTGCAATCGATTTAACTGGTGATTTAAAAGAAAGGAAAGCAACAGTTTATTTTGCAAAGGGGCCAAGTGAAGGAAATGGACATATTCTTGCTGAAACACTCATCAAACCCTATTTCCAATTGGAGCATGCGATGAGGTGGTTTAAAGAGAAATATGGTTTTGCCACCGGTTGGGAAGAAAATTGGGAGGCGCTGCAAAATGTACGATGTAATCGCGGAATGCACTATCAAGAACAATCACCGAAAATATCTCAATCTCCAGAAGAAGTTACTGGCCCCATTGATAGTACAAAAAAAATGTTTCAACTGATGCCACCCAAACAAGAGTTAGCATTAAAAACGCTTCAATCTGAAGAGCAAGAAGCACGAACACATGTATCCATGCAAGAAGGTGAATCAATAAGAACTGAAGAAAGAATGCCAGAGGAGCAAACATTTCATCCGACACCATTTTCTAATTCTTATGGCTCTTACTCTTAGTATTTAATTTGCTTGTAGAGGGACAATGCAGACGCTTCCTGCACCCTCAGGTCTACTTTTGTTACTAGAGTTTAAGTAAGATGTGGCGATGGTTTCCAGCCGCCGAATAGGCTTTCTAATTGTTTGGCGACGAGAAGCGCTACATCATCCAGCCAAGGTTTAGCTATGACTTGCACACCAATGGGTAATCCTTCTTTTGACGTGCCGCAACGTACAACCACACTGGGATTTCCACCTAGGTTATAACTCATACAATAAGAAAGGTCCATAATTTCTTTCAGTGCCATACCATGTGGTTTCGCACAAGTAGCAACTACGGGACAAAGGATAATGTCATATTTTTGAAAGAAACCAAGTAGTTCGACGCGAAATTGATCCATGGCTCTGATTCTGCTGTTCATTTCAGTCACAGAGAGGTTACAGGCTTCGGCCAAGTGCAAAAATTGTTGGTACAGTGATGATATTTGTGGATTACCAAAGAGTTGTTGCGTTTCTTTATGCCCTTTAGCTCCGTCACCGCCTAAAAATGCAGCCTCCCATACTAGTGGCCAGGTTTTACTAAGACATTCGGGGCGATTTTCATCGACAATGCCAACAAAATCTTTGAGTGCAAAAGCTGCATTTTTAACCGTGTCTTGGATATCTTGTGTTGGTGTTCTATTGCCATCGTCTGTATAAAAAGCAACACGTAAATTTTTTAGTGATGCAGGGCTGGAGGAGTGAAGAGGTACAGGCATAGTATGTGGATCATAACCATCAGGCCCAGCTATGATAGATAAACATAACAGCAAATCATCAACAGCGCGTGCCATAGGGCCTGTTACTACAAAATGGCTAAGTAGGCCTAAATCTAAACCAAAACCTCCTCCGGTATTGGGAACACGATATTGGCTTGGTTTTAAACCAGCCACACCGGAGAAATGAGATGGGACACGAATACTTCCTCCCCCATCAGACCCAATTCCTAATGAAGAGCATCCTGCAGCAAGCGTGGCTCCTTCACCGCCACTACTTCCACCACAGGTGCGTGAAAAATTATAAGGGTTTTTGGTTTGGCCATAGACCAGATTATCTGATTCTGGGCAGATGAGCATCTCGGGTACATTAGTCATTCCAATAATAATTGCCCCTGCATTTCGTAAACGAGAGACAGCAGTTGCTTCTTGCATCTTTTGATTTTTAAAAAAATCACGAAAACCCAAACTGCCACACGAAGTCACAAAATCATTTACAAAAAAAGCATCTTTGATGGTTACAGGTAGACCATGTAATTTGCCCAATGGCAAACCTTGAGCAATAGCTTGATCTGCTAATTTTGCTTGCTTTAATGCGTTCTCGGCGGGTAAGACTTGTTGCAGGGAATTAATAATAGGATTGATCTTATCAATTCTATCTAAATAAGCTTGCATGACTTCAACACAAGATAAGTTTTTGGATTGTATTTTTTGTAATGTCTCTGTCGCTGACATATAATAAATTTCATTCATAAAAATTTCCTTATCAAATCTTTACCATTGGGCCAGTTCCACAATAATCCCATCAGGACCTTCAATGTAAACAAGTTTGCGTTTATGAAAGCTTAAAATGTCACTTATAATTCGTACACCATTACTTTTTAGTTTTTCGATTTCGAACTCAATATCGTCAACAACAAAGCAGATATGGTTATAACCTACTTTATCGAGTCGATTGATATAGGGGTCATATTGTGGTTCTGGAGAATAAAAATGAAGTAGTTGAATTTCAAAGCGTGGATTTGAGTCTTGAAGCACAAGTGTGACATGATCTGCCTTCAAGTTTTTTATATGCATATAATTGGCAAAACGCTCACCCTCTATGATGACGGAACGTTCTTCCACAAACCCCAAGTGTGAAAAAAATTCTTTAGCAGTTAGTAAGTTGGTTACTGCGACAGTAACATGATCTATATTTTTTATCACAAAATCTTCCTGGATTAAGTGCTTATTTATTAATACAGATTATAGACTAAGATCTCTTGATGTCCTGTGAGTCGTGGAAGAGGGGTGTCTTACTTTAAATACATTTGCATGAAATATTTATAATGAAAGATAACAAAATACTCATTTTCTCTAAATGAGAAAGCTTACCTGTAGAAGCAGAATATCAGCTAAAAAGTCCAAACTGCCTGTTTCAGACTTATCCAATCCATAAACAAATAAATTACCTGTTTTGGGCATATTGGAAACATGGTTTTATTAGGTGTGATTTTTGCGAAATACCCTTAATATTTCTCTAATAATTTAAGAATAACATTGGGTCAATTGGTTTAAATTGCGGCCTAAATTCTTATGGGTAAGAAACAAAATTATGTTATTTCAGATGGATTAATAACAGTTAAAAAAGGAATGCTTCTCCTTGCCTTAGCAGAATATTTTAATCTTCAACATGACGACATTGTTGGTATTACTAATTCTAAAAAACCAGAAATTGCATTTACTAAAAAAGGCATGGATAAAATTCTGAGTAAAGGCGATGATGCTATTTTTCCCAATAAGAATACAACAAATCGCTCAATAAAAATTGCTGATATTGATGAAGTGCTGCGAGCTTTATCATCACAAGCCATTTTTAAAAAGTTCCCAATGTTTTTTTTAATCGCAGATGAAAAAAAATATGCTGATCTGAATCAAACAATTGGAGATATCGAGCTAATTGAACGTTGTGACAGCATGCAAATGATGTGGAAACAATGGGGTAATGTTGGCTTACCACATCTTATTTCTTCTCATCAAGCGTTACAACGCTTACTTGCCACAAAAATGAGTAAGCCATTGGCTAACGAATTTAATGATAAGCATATAAAAAATAATGGTCTTAGTATTGAGTATCAATGTGAAATTTATGGTAACCAACTGTATGGAGCAAAGCTATTAGATATTTGGCATGAATATTTATTAAATACGGATTCTGCAACTAAAAATCCAAATGATTTTCTGCAATGGGTTAGCGGGTTATGCCCCAAAAAATTAAGCGAATTTGATATTAATTTAAGTGAAATACCCAAAGTTAATTATATGGTTAGTCCCACACAAAGAGAGCCATGGTTATTACATTTTAAAAAAGGAAATATTGTAGAAGGTAAGAATGTTCCAAAGGGCAATACACCTGGGGAAGAACTAGAAATAATTTATGCTCTGGGTAATTCTGAAGGAGATACTATAGATTTTTTTGGTGGGCCGAAAAAAAGAGGGACTATCAATCACTCGAGCTTTTTTGGAGGTGGCCAAGTCGATGGCGCAGGACGAATTATTTTACGGTCTAAAATGAATGGTAGTACAGGTAGTATCGAATGGTTTTTTCATTCTATGGATAACAATAGCGGACATATTAAACCAGACGACCACATGACGTTAAAAATTTTAACAAGACTCGAAACACTAGGTTTAGATTTAACGGCCATTTTATGGGTATCTAAATGGGGATCCGTGGGGCAACGGGGAGAAACAGCTGCTCTCGCATTGCAACGCTTAAGAGGTAGTGTGAACCAAAGCGATTTAAGAGTCGTTAATTCAATCGATTCTTTAGATACAACCTCTAATCGTTTAGGCAAAATAGCTGAATTTGCAAACAATGGTGCAATTCAAAAATTACATCAATATTTGATAATGAGAAGCTTCAAAATTACTGTAAATGAAGCAGCTCATACTGCGTTACTCATTAAAGATGCTCTTCATAAACATGCAGATCAATTGCCCAGTGCCCCACTCACACAACAGAAAACACTAAAACAATTAGAGGAGTTAGGTGATTTGGCTGTCGGATTATTGAAAAACATAGGTATTAGGGCACCCGCATTTGAAGCTGAAGTAGCCAATATAATTGATATGTGTAGAAAAAAATCGTGTTTGCAACCAAGTCAAAGTAGTGACTCTTTCTTTGCAACGAAAGCGCCTGATATGAAAAAAGAAGAAGCAGGAAGCGATTTGCAAAGCAATGCTACACCGTAAGAGCCTGATTAACCAGGCCAAATCAGGAACATTCGCTAGGGATATGTGCTTGTTCCGATATTACATCCCTCATCGCTGTAACAGCTTCAAGTAAGGTATGCGTTGATTGCTATCCTAAGAACCACTGCAGTTTGCCTCACCATCGTCGTGAGCAGTGCCTTTTAGAATTTTTGCGCATCAAGTTCCAATTGCCTCAGGTGCAATGATTTGAATTCTATTTTGGGGAGTTGGTTTAAAAGAAGGGGGATGTTCCATTGGACGGGTCGTCAGGAGGATTGTTTGATTGTAAATATTCCTGTACCTCTGGTAATTGTTCAGCCCAATTCAAATAATCACTTAGGGAAATATATGGGCTTTTTGTAGAGCCAAATGGTTGGTTTGGATTGACCAATTCAATGGGTTTGCGCAAATCGGCCACTTTTGTGTTCTCATGAAGGACCTGCTTACTTTCCAAGAATTTGATGAGCAAATAAAATGAAAGTGAGCTTGGGCGGTAATGTCCGCTACTATTGCTAATGTGGGTAATTACTCCATTGTTGACGACCCACATCCCGGCACATCGTACACTATGACCCGCACTCAAAGACGAATGATGGAATTTACCCGCTTGATGGGGATGAGTAAGAAACTCATTTTCATTATGGCACCAAATAAATGCAGTTGAACCATAGGTCGTCCCCATTTTAAAGCTGTAATTTTTCATTTGTCTTGAATTTAATTTCTGGGTGTTTTCATCGCTATTTTTAAGCTTTGAAACCAGATAATTTTGATCCTGAATCATACTAATGGTTGCCACATGTGCTTCCTGCAAATTGTAATCAATTAAATTAATTTCATGCTTTTCCTTAGAAACCCGGTTTTGAGTGAGCACTTCATGATTTTCTAACCAGAGAAAAAATGGCGTCGAATCATTACTTTTTATCCAGTCTAAAAATGCTGAATTTAGCCCAGAATTTTTATGGGATAATTGATTCATATTAAATTCAAATTGCCGATGTATGGGATCAATTTTTTCGAGATAGGTCCCACTGAATAATTTTAATCGTGATGGGGTATTCGATTGGTTACGTACTTTTAAATGCTCAATCATCTTGTCACGATGGATATGATATGGTTTGGCACTGGCTAAGAAGGATTCGAGTTTACCGAGGTATTGTGACTTATGATGTGCTTTTTTTTGTAATGATACAATCCAATGATCAATACGGTCTTTTACTTTTTTGTGGCTTCCACTTGGTCTTTGATCGAGAGTGTCATGACGTTCTGCAATATAGCGAGCACACAGTTTGTTTATTTGCGATAAAGCTTCTTTTCGAACGAGGATGGTGTCTGCATAGTGCTTTTCCAATTGATGGTATTTTGTTAATGCATCAGTAATTTCAATAATAACTCTATTTTCTTTATCGTAATGAGAATAAAGCAAAATAGTTTGCCATTCATTAATTGAATAAATATCACGACCAGTTATCTTGGACATTGAGATGACTCACTGTTCTTGAAAAGAATTATGAGTAGATTAATTGTTAATCATTAAGGAAAAATTATGTCTAATTAGGGTTTTTGCGAAGCATGTCCTCATAGAGGATAAAAGGTGTTTCCATTAAGAAAACAAAAGATAAAGCCTTGTAGTCTTACGAGAATTCAGTTCTTGTTATGGAGGGACTATTAGGGCTATTTAAATGAGTTATTCTTAAATCTACTCAATATCCAGTTTAAGGAATTCAATGGTATAGTTTTTTTCAAGAGCGGATAATGAAATCACAATTTAAGATAAATTTTACAAACAAAAATAAATTCCTTTATTCATAAAGAGTTATCTGAATTGATGACGTCTGGTCTTCTGATTACAGACAAGACGAGTCAATTCAGTGGCTTTTAAAATAGTAAAACTCACTCTTAGATGCATGCGTACTAAAATCCACGGCAGGTTTTAATCTAAAATTGCATGCTAAAAGAAGGTTTTTCATCATTGGCGTAATATTCATCATCCGCATCACTATCTGATGGCTTAGCTAAAGACGCTCTGCGGATCACTCCAGTTGCCAAATCAATTTGAGATATTTTTTCAGGACAGGCCTTTATGGAAACAATAGGCCTCTTCAGCGTTTCTTCCAGCATAAATGCGAGTAAAAATCCAGGAAGCTCCGAGTTTTCGTGCTCTTCCTCTTCTTCATTAACATAATCAGGATAAGGTCCATAAATCACAGTAATTTGAGTTGATGGACTATGCAAGTCGACATTATTCTCCTGTAAATACCTCGTTATATCTCTAAAATCTTCATTTAAAAATTCATTTATCTCTGTTGTTGCTAATTGTAAATGGCTGTCTAGAACCACGTGGTGTTCGGCATTGGTAATGATCAAGCGCGTGCAATATTCGAGAGAGCTCTCCTGAAGACTAATAGAACCATTACAATCTTTAAATATAAAAACACCCATTCCCTCTTGTTTAAGATGTGGGACTGCATTTCTCAAAACAAGTTGAGGATCCATTTTTAACTCAGGGGACACGGAATATCGATCATAAAGATTAACACACCAATCCGGATTTAGCTGATGATTGGCAATGATTTTTTGAATAAATTCTGGCCATTGTTCTTCACTTTGATAACCTGATTGAGTCATCGTGCAAACTTTCTTTAACTTACCATTACCTTCACTTTTATTTAAGGTTGATTTTCGTCCAGAAGGTTCATTTAAGTCGAATAGCCTTAACTTCTTGGTTACTGTGGCTATTTTTTTATCTAGCTCATTATTTCTATTAAAAATACTGTATTTTCTTTTCATCCGAGTAGGTTCCCATTCAAAAATCAAAATGACTGTCGTTAAGTCAGGATGGAGGGGCAGCAAAGAGGGGCATGCCCCATTTGCTTTTACTCACCATTTCTTTTACAGACAAATAATTAAATTAGCGTGTAAATAAGGGCTGAGTGTGCAGCTATCGATAATTGTTTTAATTATATATGAACGATAGCCCTTAGGGAGCAGTTCGTTTCTTTATCTAGGATAAGGAAACGGATTGTTCCCACTTGCGAAACAGCTCAAAAAGCTTTTTGGGCTACGATTCGCAGTCGGGTTTATTTCCTCGAATTTGTCCTCTAAAAAATGGATAAACGGTTTGATATTATCGAGTGATTTAGCAAATTCCATAGGAGTTAATCCCTCACCATTCACCGATTTTAACATGGTAGCCACTGCGGCCCTATCTTTATTTGCAAGAAAACATACCAGTCTACAAGGCACTGCGAGTGGAGAAAGATTACTTTCTAGAGCCCATGTCATGAATAACGGTATGTAATGGAGGATCGTCTTTATTCTGGTTATCATTAAAAATACTAACCCCAATAATACTATAGGAGGAAGCGGCAATACGCGGTTGCATTTTGGCGGTCGGTATGTAATAGCTAAATAATCGTTCGGAATTAATTTGACATAAGCTTCGAAGCGATTGGGATTTATAATTGTCGTTAAAGTGATCGATACCCCCAAAAATAACCACTCCTTTCATTTCCTCTGGCGATAGTCCATCGGTAAATTTTTTTACAATAGCTTCTGAATATTCATTTCTTAACCGCACGCCAACGGATAATCCACGTGCTTCTGTAAGTTTATTTCTTACTCGGGACATCTGTCTTACAGAGGTTTGTAGTTCCTTCAATATTTTATTAAAATAGCCTGTTGGATCAACATCAAAGCTTTCGCCTGAATTATTGCCAGAAAACGTATATTCTAATTTTTTACCTGCCCCAATAAAACAAGAATCTATCATCGGTAAGTCATCGCCATAAACCGATATCTGGTGTTCTTTTGCATAACTAATAATAGAAGACCAGGGAATTTCTCTATTATCCCCTACGGTTTCCATAGTCATATGAGCAATGTAATCTTTTACCTCTTGAGGTTCCGAACCATCTAGTCTCGTGTCAGGATTAGCAAGAAATTCTTGCACCGCTGAACTACAAGCTGGAATCTCAAGGAATAATTTTGTTACATTGCCCTTGTCAATTAATTGAAACAGTTCTTTTCGAGCAGCAGATTGGTTATGACATTCACCAACGCAAATAGGTCCATCAGCCAATAATGCATTTTGTTGTTCTAATCGACTATACATACATCAACTCCAAATGTAACAACACTTAACATTTAGTATAGGAGTCAATTGCGATGCATGGTTAATATTTGATCAGTTTTATGGGTGCCAGGTTTTAGGAGAAAAAGAATGTAGAATGGAATTTAAAAAAATTTCTTATTGGTTTTATAAAAATTACTATTTCAAACGAATTGTTGGATAAAACAGATAGAAAAACTCTCAAGAATACCAGAGTTTAAGAGGGGATACCCTCAAGAGAACAATTCTTAAAGAACTCAAAGACTCTTTAGAAGAGGTAACGACAGAAGATGAGCTGAAAGAGATAAAAGCAAATTTCTTTAAATCTGAAGAAATGAAAATCATCGACACAGCCCAGGACCGCTCAACCTATATATTAGGAAAGCTTCGTCTAAAGCATACAGATTCCCATGTGGCGGTTGAGAAAATATTTAAAGAGGCTAAAGCAAGGATCTCAGGGCTTGGGTCTGCTCCGAGCAATAATCTTTAGCCACGAATTGAAACTACGCTCTAATGGGAGTAATTACCACCCGCTTTGGGGCTCCATTGCCAAAAACGAACAATTTGGTCTATACAGTTGAAATCTAGAACTTAAGATTTTATATATTGAATCTTTTTTGCAACGGAGCCGGTTTTTGCACGCTACTATAAATTAGCTTTTGACCTGGCTTATTCATTGAATGCACCATCGTTACCTCTTGAGCGTAAGTTGGAATCCCTGTAACTTTATTTATAATAAGAAACATATCACATAATTCGAATATAGCTTGCTATTAAAACATAAGCTAACATGAGGGGATGTTCATCAAAACCAAAGAGGATGCAAAGAGGTATGCAGGACTCTGGACTTCTTTTAATCACAATGGCATTTTTATTAGGTATTCGTCATGGTTTTGATTTGGATCACCTGGCTACCATTGACGGAGTCACACGAATCGTCAGTGCCAATCGCCTGCTTGCCAAAAGTGTAGGATGTTTATTTTCTCTCGGACATGGTTTTGTAGTGATTTTAATCAGTTTAATTGTGGGTAGTGGATTTAAATTAGCTCATATTCCCCAATGGTTAGACGGAGTTGGCAACAGTATTTCTATTACTTTTTTATTGGTCTTTGGCGCATTAAATCTTTGGAATGTTTTTCAAGATCCCTCTAAATCGCCTTTGCCTACAAGTTTTAAAAACTATGTAACAAAAAGAGTAATCCAGAAAAAATTTAATCCTTTTTTTATTATTCTTATTGGTGCTCTTTTTGCTCTTTCTTTTGATACAGTAAGCCAAGTTGTTTTATTTTCTCTTTCAGCAAGAGCTATGTCTGGTTTTTTCTTTTCGGGGTTATTAGGAGTTGTCTTTATGCTGGGGATGATGATGTCTGATGGATTAAATGGATTGTTTGTTTCAGCGTTAATTCAAAGGACTGATAATATTTCTCTCATATTTTCTCGCTTTACTGGCTTATTGATTGCGCTATTTAGTCTTATTATTGCTATGATTAGTTTGAGTAAAATGCATAATTAAAAAATTTAACATTGAGTCCGTGATGCATGAATTATGGCTGTGTAAAAGTGTTCTCGAAATCATAAAGCAAAAAGTACTTGAAAAAAAATGTACGCATGTTAAAAAAATTGTTTTAGAGATGGGGAGCCTTGCTGCAATTGATAAAGCAGCTTTAATTTTTAGTTTTAATATAGTAACAGAAGGGACTTTTGCCCAAAACGCAACGCTTGAGATCATTGATATCCCAGGAGAAGCATTTTGTGAATCGTGCCAAAAATTAGGACCTGTGCAACAGTATTATGATGCATGTCAAATCTGTGGTAGTCATGCATTAAATATTACTCAAGGCGAGGAATTACGTGTTCAATCAATGGTGGTGGAATAATGTGTGGAATTTGTGGCTGCTCTGAAGAAAATCATGAGGCTCATGCGCATAGTCATGAGCACCGGCATCATGTTCATGAGGAGCATTTCGTTCATATAGAGCAAAATATTTTAGCGAAAAACCACCAATTTGCGCTTGATAATAAAAAGTACTTAAGCAATAAAAATGTGTTGGCATTAAATATCATGTCCAGTCCAGGATCAGGTAAAACGACTCTTTTGGCGAAAACAATTCTGGATCTAAAAAATGAACTTGAAATTGCTGTTGTCGTTGGGGATCAGCAAACACAGTACGATGCGGAACAGATCAAAGCCAGTGGTGGTCATGCCATACAAGTTAATACAGGAAAAGTCTGTCATTTAGATGCACATAGTGTTCGTCATGCATTAGAAGATCTTTCTTTAAAGGAAGGATCCATCGTGTTTATTGAAAATATAGGTAATCTTGTTTGTCCTGCGATGTTTGATTTAGGTGAACAATTTAAAGTAGTTATTCTTTCGGTGACTGAAGGAGATAATAAGCCACTTAAATACCCCGATATGTTTCGTTGTGCCGATTTACTGGTCATCACTAAAATGGATTTACTTCCCTATGTGAATTTTGATCCTGCGCAATGCCTCGAATACGCACGTCGAATCAATCCTAATATTGAATCCTTAATGCTTTCGACCGTTAATAAGGAAGGTCTAAATGATTGGTATGAATGGTTAAAAAGTAAGCATATTGTAATGCCTGAGTAGAGTTAATGGAGCGATTACGAATAACCATTCAAGGGCAAGTACAAGGAGTTGGCTTTAGACCTTACGTTTACCAATTGGCAAAGCAGCTTCAATTAACAGGCTGGGTACAAAATAATGGTCTAGGAGTATTGATTGAAATCCAAGGAGTTGAAGCCCACCAATTTATTTCTCATTTAAAAGCAAATTTACCACCGCTTGCTAAGGTCCATCGTATTCAACCTGAAACGATCCCTATAAAAATCAATGAACTGTTTTTTCAAATTATTGAAAGTCAAAAAGACAAAGGAAATACAATTATTCCTCCTGATATCAGTATTTGTGCTGAGTGCTTGCAAGAACTCTTTTCCGCACAAAGTCGTTATTATCGTTATCCCTTTTTAAATTGCACCCATTGTGGCCCCAGATTTACAATTACACGCAGTCTTCCTTACGATCGTGACCAAACCTCCATGGATTTCTTCCCTTTGTGTAACGAGTGTATGGCAGATTACTCTAATCCAGAAAATCGTCGCTATCATGCGCAGCCTACTGCTTGTCGTCATTGTGGCCCCCAACTTTCGTTACCTATAGAAGAAATAGCACGATGTATTTTGCAAGGTGAAATTATTGCCTTCAAAGGACTGGGAGGTTACCAACTTATTTGTGATGCTCGAAATGAAGCCACTGTATTGAAGTTACGAGAGCGAAAAAATCGAGATGCCAAACCCTTTGCTCTGATGGTTGCTAACACTTTAAGTGCTAAACGCTTTGTAAAAATCAGTAAACAAGAGCAAAACTTATTGGAAAATGCTGCACGCCCAATTGTTTTATTAAGGAAGGAAGATGGATTGATTTGTAATGCATTAGCCCCAGGTTTAAACAAACTGGGAATAATGCTTCCTTATACGCCATTACATTATTTACTGTTTAATGCTTTTGCAGGGAATATAAACGGTTGTGACTGGTTAAATGAATTTCAATCCATGATCTTAGTAGTAACCAGTGCAAATATAGGCGGTGAACCGCTTATTATTGAAGATGATTCAGCAAAGCATGAGCTGAAAGAAATAGCAGATAAAATTGTTTCCTATAATCGCCAAATCCTCACTCGCGTAGATGACTCAGTGATGCACTTGGTCAATCATGCCCCTATGTTTATTCGCCGCTCTCGTGGATTTGTACCAACCCCAATAGAACTACCTTATGCAATTCCCTCGACGCTGGCAGTAGGTGGTCATCTAAAAAACACGTTTTGTATTACTCGTGGTCAAGAAGCATTTGTTTCGCAACATATTGGTAGTTTAAACAATAAGGCAACCATTGAATTTTTTCACGAATCATTAAACCATTTGCTTGATTTCTTAAGCGTAAAGCCAGAACGAATTGCTCATGATTTACACCCTGATTTTTACACCACACGCTTTGCAAAAGAATATGGACTACCTACTTTTGCAATACAACATCACCATGCTCATTTGGCCTCAGTTGTAGCAGAACATGGCATTCAAAAACGTGTTTTAGGTTTAGCTCTTGATGGATATGGATATGGTCTCCATGGTGAGGCTTGGGGCGGGGAGCTTTTTATATTAGAGCATTCGACTTGTACTCGGATTGGATCTTTTTTCCCTCTGTTACAACCTGGAGGAGAAATTGCAGTACGCGAGCCTTGGAGGATGGCCGCAAGTATGTTGTACCATTTGGGCCGAGGCAAGGAAATTGCAACACGTTTTGCAGATTATCCACAAGCGAACGCAATACATCAACTGTTGAACAAGAAAATAAATAGTCCTGGCACGAGTAGTTGTGGTCGTTTATTTGATGCAGCAAGTGCTTTATTGGGAATTCAATTGATATCACACTATGAAGGACAGGCAGCTCAGAGTTTAGAAAGTCAGGTCACTCAATTACAAATAATCCCCAATGGGTGGCGAATTAAGGACAATCATTTTAACCTGTTACCCTCTTTTGAATTGTTAGCAAATAAAACTTCTCCAATTGAAGGAGCTAATCTTTTTCACGGTACACTCATTGCTGGGCTTAGCACATGGATTCAGGGGATATGTCGAGAAAGAGCAATGGATATGGTAGTATTAAGTGGAGGTTGCTTTTTGAATCAAATATTATCGGAAGGATTAACTAAGGCTTTGAACGAGGTTGGTATCAAATCCTTTTTACCACGCGTTCTTCCACCAAATGATGGAGGCATTTCCCTGGGACAAGCCTGGGTTGCCGGAATAAAAGGATAATTTATGTGCTTGGCAATCCCTGCACAAATTACACAAATTCTTGATGATGCCCGAGCAATAGTTAATTTAGGCGGTATTACTAAAGAAATCTCAATTGCGTTATTAGAAAAAATTGCTGTGGGTGATTATGTGATTATCCACGTTGGCTATGCATTAACACGTTTAGATGAAGATGAAGCACAAAAAACCTTAGAATTATTTGCCCAAATGCTGGAGGGCGCTTCTGTATGAAATATATTGAAGAATTCCGCAATGGGGATTATGCAAAAGTACTTGCTAAAGAAATTGCCGCTATTGTTAATCCCAATAGACATTATCAGTTTATGGAGTTTTGTGGTGGCCATACTCACGCCATTCATCGTTATGGGATTCCCAGTTTACTTCCAGATAATGTGGAAATGATTCATGGACCAGGGTGTCCTGTATGTGTCTTGCCTATGTCAATCACCGATAAAGCCATTGCATTGAGCGAGAAGCCCAATATTATTCTCTGTACTTACGCCGATATGATGCGAGTTCCCGGAACAGGGCAGATAAGTTTGTTGCATGCTAAAGCAAAAGGCTCTGATGTGCGTATGATTTATGCAGCAAGTGATGCTTTAAAAATTGCTCAAGAAAATCCGCAAAAAGAGGTTGTATTTTTTGCTATAGGGTTTGAAACTACTACTCCACCAACGGCTCTAGTCATTAAACAAGCTAAAAAATTGAAACTCACTAATTTTAGTGTTTTTTGCAATCATGTTTTAACCCCAGTCCCTATGGAGCATTTATTACAATCCAAAGAAGTCAAATTGGATGGTTTTGTAGGACCTGCTCATGTCAGTATTGTTATTGGCAGCAAACCCTACGAAGCGGTAGGTCAAAAGTATAACAAACCCATTGTGATTTCCGGTTTTGAGCCATTAGATGTGTTACATTCTATTTTGATGTTAATACGTCAAATCAATGAAGGGCGATGTGAGGTAGAAATTCAATATACTCGAGCTGTAACTCGTTCTGGTAATTTGCTATCACAGCAGGCTGTGGCAGATATTTTGGAATTACGCGATCAATTTGAATGGCGTGGCTTAGGTTTTATTCCACAAAGTGCTTTAAAAATAAGAGCTGAATATGCTGAATTTGATGCAGAAAAACGTTTTGAATTACCTGATGTTATCGCCAAAGAACACAAACAATGCCTGTGTGGGGAAATACTACGCGGTGTAAAAAAACCAATGGAATGTAAATTATTTGCCAAAGTCTGTGTTCCAGAAACTCCTTTGGGGTCGTGCATGGTTTCTTCTGAAGGTGCATGTGCCGCAGTGTATGCTTATGGACGGATTCATGCATGATGACGGAAACAACAAGTAGGAAAAAATTAAAAGCGCCAAATCTTAATTTTAAAGAGGGGGTCATTAATTTAACTCACGGCAGTGGTGGACGAGCGATGGCTCAGCTCATCGATCAAATGTTTTTGAAAGCTTTTGATAATCACTGGTTGAGAGAAAAAAATGATCAGGCCTGTTTTGCAGTATCTACGGGTCGGATGGTTATGACTACGGATGCGCATGTTATCTCTCCCTTATTTTTCCCAGGTGGCGATATAGGTTCTTTAGCTATTCATGGGACTATAAATGACATTGTGATGTCTGGTGCAAAACCATTGTACCTATCAGCCAGTTTTATTTTAGAGGAAGGATTCCCATTGGCCGATTTGCAAAAAATTGTTGTTTCGATGACTCATGCGGCGAAACATGCCAATGTCTCCATTATTACTGGAGATACCAAAGTGGTTGAACGTGGAAAAGGCGATGGTGTTTTTATTACAACCACGGGTATTGGTGTATTGCCTTCGGGAATTCATGTTTCTGGAAATAGAGCAAAGCCAGGCGATAGTGTAATTGTCAGCGGACACATTGGTAATCATGGGGTTGCTATTATGGCGCATCGTAATAATTTGCAATTTCAAACAACAATACAATCGGATACTGCTTCATTACATGATTTAGTATCATGCATGATCAGCGCAGTGCCTGATATTCATTGTATGCGTGACCCCACTCGTGGAGGTCTGGCAACTACATTAAATGAATTGGCACAGCAATCTAATGTTGGATTTATTATTGAAGAAAGTAAAATTCCAATTCAAACCGAAGTTGCTAGTGCCTGTGAATTGTTAGGACTTGATGCTTTATATGTAGCCAATGAAGGAAAGTTAGTTGCTATTTGTTCTCCAAATGATACAGAAAGATTATTAGCAGTAATGCATTCACATCCTTTGGGCATGCATGCAGAAATAATTGGGGTAGTCATTGAAGACCCTCGTCATTTTGTGCAGCTTAAAACAAAATTGGGTGGTATGAGAATTGTTGATTGGTTGGTAGGAGAACAATTGCCAAGAATTTGTTGAGGTGAGAAACGTTTACTAAAGGAATTTTATGACAACTAATAATCTCAGCTATTTTTTACCCTACAACAGATTGCAACATTTATTGCAAGGCTTAATAGATGCAGGATACTCCTGTGTTGGACCCCAAGTACGTGATGGAGCTATTGTTTATGATGTACTTCAGCACATGGATCAATTACCCTGGGGAATTCAAGATGATCAAACCCCAGGGAGTTATCAATTAAAAAAAATTGATAAACACAAAGCTTTTGCTTTTGCAAATGGTCCACAAGCAATCAAGCCTATTTTATTTAAACCACAGGAAACGGTGTGGAAAGTGGTACGCAACGATGAAGGAAAATTAATCTTTCAACCCTATCTGGCAGAAGAAAAGCCTGTTGCGATTATTGGTGCACGTTCATGTGATTTAAGCGCGATGAGTATCCAAGATAAAGTTTTTATTGAAAGTAAGCATCCTGAGCCACGTTATAAAAAACGACGGGAACAATTATTTGTGGTCGCCGTCAATTGTTCTTATTCTTCTAACAATTGTTTTTGTGTTTCTGCAGGAACTGGACCAGAAGTTAAAAATCCATATGATTTGCTGATGAGTGAAGTTGATGATGGGTTTGTCGTTAATGTTGGCAGTGAGCGTGGACAAGCCATTATTGCAGGGTTACAGTTAACTAAGGCTAAAGTAGCTCAATGTAAAAAGGCAAATCAGAATGTAGCACAAGCTGCAGCCATGCAAACAAAAAGAATTCCATTAGATAATCAAAGAGGGTTACGGGATTTGCTGTTCTCTAATTTAAATCACCCAAGATGGGAAGAAGTTGCTGAACGGTGTTTATCCTGTGGAAATTGTACTTCAGTATGTCCAACCTGTTTTTGTCATAGTGAAATTGAAAAACCAAGTTTGGATGGAACCAGTAGTGAACATCAACGCGAATGGGACTCTTGTTTTACTGCTGGTCACAGTTACTCGAGTGGAAAAGTGATTCGTGATGATACAAGCAAACGATACAGACAATGGTTGACGCACAAGGTCGGTAGTTGGTTTGATCAATTTGATACGAGTGGTTGTGTGGGGTGTGGACGTTGTGTTTCATGGTGCCCGGTCGGTATTGATCTTACTGAAGAGCTGGCATCAATTTCCGGAGAATCAAATGTGAGGATTCCAGAAAGTGAGTAAACCTGATTTAGACCCTTATTTGCCTCTTGAGGCAATTATTGTTGAACGAACACAAGAATCGCCTACTATTTTTACCTTACATTTGCGATTTTTTGATCCCGCACATCATGAGCGATTTCTCTTTTATCCAGGACAATTTAATATGCTTTATCTCTATGGTGTTGGAGAGGTGGCTATTTCCATCGTCTCGGATCCAGAACATAAGGATATTTTAATACATACTATTCGCGCAATAGGGAGGGTAACCAGAGCATTACAAAAATTACAGCCCGGGGATCGAATTGGCGTTCGCGGTCCATTCGGACGTGGCTGGCCACTTGAGCAAGCAAAAAACAAAGATGTTGTTGTGCTTACAGGCGGACTTGGCTGTGCTCCTTCAGTGTCAATTATACAATACATATTAGCGCGAAGAGAGCAATACGGCCATTTGAGTGTCTTGCAAGGTGTAAAACACAGCGATGATTTTATTTTTAGAAAACAATATGCATTATGGCAAAAATCACCTAATACTGTAATTCATATTGCTGCTGATCAAGCAGGTCCAAAATGGCCATGGGCTATAGGTTTTGTTACGGATATGATTGAGCAAATCAAATTAGATGTTGCAAATACACTGGTGATGATGTGTGGACCTGAAATGATGATGAATACGGCAATCAAGGTATTCAATAAAAAAGGAATTGCAGAGCAAGATATGTATTTAAGCATGGAGAGAAATATGGAATGTGGGCTTGGACAGTGTGGTCATTGTCAATACGGCGGTCTATTTATCTGTAAAGATGGTCCTATATTTGCCTATTCTGAAATTAAGGAATTATTTAATGAGCCTGGATTTTAATGATGATGAAGCCACGAGTGGCTGTACATAAATTTACCTCTTGTGATGGATGTCAATTGGCCTTTTTAAATGCGGGCGAAGCCTTGCTCACTTTATCTGAGCTCGTTGATATCATTCATTTCTCTGAAGCAGGGGAAGTGAATAGTGATGCTCAAGTCGACATTGCTTTTGTAGAAGGAAGTATCTCTACAGCTGATGAGGAGTTACGCATCCAAGAAATTCGCAAACACAGTAAATACATTATTACCATTGGTGCCTGTGCAACAGCAGGTGGCGTCCAAGCTTTACGCCATTTTGCTGATGCTAAAGAGTGGGTGAGTAGCATTTATGCATCCCCAGAGTACATCAAGAGCTTAAGCACCTCAACGCCAATTGCGCATCATGTTAAAGTAGACTGGGAATTATGGGGTTGTCCCGTTAATTCAAACCAAGTATTAGACGCGATTCGTTTTTTATTATCGAATGCGACACCTCACATCAAGCGAGATGCTGAATGTATGGAATGTAAGCGCAAAGGAAATGTTTGTGTTTTGGTTACCAAAAAACAGCCCTGTATGGGGCCTGTTACTCAAATGGGATGTGGATCACTTTGTCCTTCAGTAGGACGAGGATGTTATGCTTGTTATGGTCCCAAAGAAAATCCGAATACCAAATCCCTAGGTAATTGGTTTGAACATCAACTTGGATTAACCAAAGATACGATTGCCCAAAAGTTTTTTCATATTAACAATCAAGCCTCAGCCTTTAATGAAGCAGGAAACTATTTCAAGGGAATTAAAATCAGCCATGAGTAACATAATATCCATTAATGTTCCCATATTGGCACGTGTTGAAGGTGAGGGAGCACTTGAGCTACAAATTCGTGACAATAAAATTACAACATTAAAACTGAAAATTTACGAACCACCGCGAATGTTTGAAAAATTTCTGGAAGGAAGAAGTTATTCTGATGTTTTGGATTTCGTTGCTCGAATCTGTGGGATTTGTCCTGTTGCATATCAAATGAGTGCCACCCAAGCAATTGAACATTGTTTTGGGATAAAACCTACTCCTTGGGTTCGCGAGATGCGTCGCTTATTTTATTGTGGTGAATGGCTGGAAAGCCATAGCATGCACATTCATTTTTTAGCGCTACCTGATTTTATGGGTTTTAGATCTGCGCCTGAAATGGCAAAAAATTATCCAGAAGAAGTACGGCGAGGATTACGTTTGCAAGCATTTGGTAATGATTTAATCAAATTATTTGGTGGCCGCTCTGTTCATCCAGTTGGTGCCTGTGTGGGTGGTTTTTATAAAGCACCCAATCATTCTGAAATCAGCATCCTATTAGAGAAAGCAAAATCCAGAGTTGAAGATTGTGAAGGATTAATTCGCTGGCTTGCAGGGCTTTCAATTCCTGATAACTCACATGAATTTACTTGTGTCTCACTCTATCATCCCACAGAATATCCCCTCAATGAGGGCAGATTAGTTTCTAATCAAGGATTAAATATTGGCATTGACGAATTTGATACCTATTTCAAAGAACATCAAGTCCCTTATTCCACTGCCTTACATTGCTTGTTCAAGAATAAACCCTATTTAGTAGGGCCCCTTGCGCGAGTAAACAATTGTTTTGGTCATCTGCCTATTCCGATACATCTTCTATTACAAGATTTAAAAATTAATTTTCCTTCTTATAATATGTATCACAGCATTATTGCTCGAGCTGTTGAAATCTATTTTTGTATTTTGGAGTCCATCCGGATTTTGGAGCATTATAAAATTCCTGAAGAATCACACCCTGAAATTAAACCACGCGCTGGGATAGGCTTTGGTTGTACTGAAGCGCCTAGAGGCACTTTATGGCAGCATATTCAATTGGGTGCGCAAGGACAAGTTAAAATGGCTCGCATTGTACCTCCAACCAGCCAAAATCAAGCACGTATTGAGGAGGACTTACGGATTTCCTTAAACCAGTTTGGTTTGGATAAAGAGGAGGATTCTTTGCGCGCTTATAGTGAAATGCTTATCCGCAATTATGATCCTTGTATTTCTTGTTCCACCCATTTTTTAAAGTTAAAGGTGAGTCGCGAATGAACATTATAAAGGTTCTAGGTATCGGCTCACCTTTCGGAGATGATCAAGCAGGATGGGAAGTAGCAGAAGCGTTAAAGCAGAATCTATCCCAGCATACTGATATATTCCCTTTTATACGCATTGAAAGCCATGATCGACCAGGAGCTCGTCTTATCGAGCTGATGAAAGGATTTAATACGGTTTTTATCATTGATGCAATAAAATCAGGCAGAGAAATAGGTGCCATTCACAGGTTTCAAAAGGAGAGCATATGGGAATTTGAAAGCAGACTTTCTACTCATGACGCCAGTATCTTACAAGCGCTACAATTAGCCAGTGCTCTAAATGAACTTCCAGATAATATTCAATTTTATGGAATAGAAATCGATAATATTGTCTTGGAATCCATTCTTTCTCAACCTATTGAAAATGCTATCAAAAATCTGGTTCTTCAATTAAAAATTGAAATTATCGAAACCGTCAAAAGAAATACCTCTTCTGCACTATAATTTATCGATGGATTAAAATTTGGAGGTACTGAATATGAGCGTATTAAAGAAGAATGCCCTTGCTATACATCAGTACTGCGCAGAAGAAGCACGGGTGTTGTCGCAATTCGAACAACATTCTCCGCCACGCTACCGAGAAAGAGACGACTAAAGCCATGCCGGCCATGTGTGCCTATAATTAATAAATCAGCAGGCCATTCTTTTGCTGCGTCAACAATTACCTCAGCTACTCTTCCATGAAATGGTTTTAATTCCAAGATTGATGTTTCAGGTTTGATAGATGTTTGCTGAGCTATTTTTTTTGCAGCGTTATCTAATATCTTTTCTCCATCTTCCTTCCACGCAGCAACAATTGAAAGATAGTCAAAAGAAGGCCCACCATAACGCATGCAGCTTTCATCAACAACATGGATAATCCGCACATTAGAGCTCTGATCTTTAGTTAGTTTAATTACTTCGTCTACTAATGAGTCAGATATCTTACTCCCATCAAGTGCTAGCATAATATTCTTATACATTGTAATGACTCCTTGTTCGGATATTCGTTATGGCACATATGAACTAAGTATAGACTTAACTATGTCATTTATTAGATGTCATTTGGTTATGTCCATGCTCATGGGCAAGTGTTAATAAATCTATAATTAACTATGTACTTGGCAGCCTTTCAGCAAGGTGAATAATGGATAAATTCTTAGGAGACGCTCGTGCTACAGAAATGGGTGCACGAGGAGAGGTTAATATCGGTCAACTGGTAAGAGAGCAGTATACCGATACCCATTCGATTGGTTTTTCAACCTAGGATGGTTTTGTTACTGCCGCTTCGAATTGGGATGAACCAGCTCAATGCAAAAAAATTGCTCCAGGACTTCCAGGAAGCTATGAGGAGTTATTTCATTTTATTCGATATAAAAGTTTATTTTAAATCTGATTGGTCATGATCAATTGGAACATTTTCTTAAAATTCCACGCTTACAAAGAGCTATTGGCGTTATTTACCGGCCTGAAACAGA
Source organism: Legionella sp. 39-23 (assembly GCF_001897665.1). Lineage (NCBI taxonomy): Bacteria > Pseudomonadati > Pseudomonadota > Gammaproteobacteria > Legionellales > Legionellaceae > Legionella > Legionella sp. 39-23. The sequence goes on from NZ_MKTO01000042.1 coordinate 192,707, forward strand.
GCGCCTGAGCCACTATTTCTTTACCCATTTAACCTACCAATTTGACAGTATCATTCATTTTGACAAAACAACGGCATTACAGTCTCTTGATAGTGATACAAATTGAACTTAATTAGATGCTTTATCATTTTTTTTATGTGTGAATAACAGACCTGATAAAAAAATTGCCGATTTTTAATCTAAAATTAAGCAAAAATATAGAAGTTAAACTACGGTTAAAATATTAATTGATTCAAATGAATCAATATGTCAGGAGACAATCATGAAGATTGGTGCGTTTTGCAATAGGGATGTGATAATAATGAATGGTGATGAGTCAGTGAGAACTGCAGCCGAACTGATGCGCAGACACCATGTTGGCGATGTTGTATTGGTTGAAGAAAATAAAGGGCAACGTATTCCAATTGGAATTGTTACTGATCGCGATTTAGTAGTAGAAGTGATGGCCGTAGGGCTGGAAACAACAGTTTTAACTGTGCAAGATCTAGTTACCCGTACATTATTAGTGGCTCAAGAAAATGATAGTGTGTTTGATTGTCTTGAACTCATGAAAACAAAAGGGGTGCGTCGCCTACCTGTAGTGGATGCGGGTAAATCGCTAATTGGTATTATTACTATGGATGACATCACGGTTTTATTGGCTGGGATGTTGTACAATGTGGTCAATGTGGTTGATCGTCAGCAAAAAAATGAGTTAAAACAAAGACCCTGATATTTTTGCGAATTTCCTATTAGAACAATGAAAAAGCCGGTGACTGGATTGTTTTTGAGTCCCATTATTGCAGCAACGACTATGTCCTTGAATTCTGTTGCTGTCATTATTAATGCACTGCGCATAAATAATAAATGCTAGATAAAAGAAATGGCCTTATTTTTCATACAATATTATTTATACCCTTCAGGCACCATCTCCCGAAGGGAGATGGGACAGGGCGGCATAATATTCGAACTATTTTGGAGGAGTCTCTTGAGCATGAAAAACAAGGTTTGGATTTGTATCATCAACTATTACATCATTCAGAAAAAAAGTCGGTGTTAGTTGAAGACTTTGCAAGAAAAATGATTGATGAAGAGGAAATACATGTTGGTGAAATATATAAAATGCTAATGTCACCTGAAACTTTACAAGAAAGGTATGTCGGGCCTTGGCCGACAAAATAAGAGAAATGTATGTGCAGATGCAATTGCTTCATTTAGTCAATAAATCCTGACCCAACCTACGTGCAAGCCAAATGTGTGATATTTGTGATTAATTTGACACAAATTTAAACATTGATTTATAATTTTAAATCCATACAAAAGAAGCACGCTCTATGCTAGGTATTTTCAATTTCTTTTTCCAAAAACTGTCTTCTCCAGATTCTGAACCCGCTACAAAAGATGTTCTTATGGAAAAAGTTGAAGAGATTAAAGATATTCTTATTAAAAGAGACGGCACCATTAATGAAGAAGGAATGAATCAATATATAGAATCTCATCAGGATATTGATGCTCCTTATGATAATCCCCAAAGTAAATTTAGAAAACAGACTCTTTTATGCGCTGCAATTACCCACGATGAGATCAGTCCTCATACCAAAATAAGATTAGCCTGCTATTTAATCCATAAGGGCGCTCTTGTTACGAGAATGGGAGCTAAAATAGAAAAAATCGATCCTAAACATGATGAGTTAATAGAAATTGCTCTTGAGGAAAAAAATTATGAAGCAGCTTACCTCCTGCTAAGAGAAGGAAGGAATCCTTTTGGAAGTTTTTATGATTTTTATGCAGGCAAAAATTTGATTGATGTTGCCTTAGATAATAAAGACGAAGAAATGCTTTCCTGGATATTAAAAAATGCCCCCTCTCTTTTCTCAAAATTGAAAACAGATAAATTTAATGAATATTACAAAAAAATCATTCAGGTTTTCCCGAATTTTGAATACAGTGAAAACTATTCGATTTTAAAACAATGTGCAGAAGAACGAATTGATCATTTATTTACTCAGCTAGGGTTAATTCAAGGTGAGGATATGGCGTTAATATTGGCTGCTAAAATGAGTAAAAAAACGTACCAAAACTCTGTCTTTGTTATTAAAAAAGAAGATCAGTTAACTTCATTAATCGAACAAATTAAAAAAATATTAGAGAATGAGACTTCTGAACGTATCATTAGATTTCGAATTGCTTATTATGGAGGGCATGGTTGTTTTGGTGAGTTTGAAATTGATAAAACGACGAATCCGCCAACAGTAAGATACGCCCATATTGATCCATTTCCGCAGCTTATTAAATACAATGTTCTAATCACCAATGATTTTGTAAGCGAAATTTCTCCGCTTGCTCATATTGAAATTGGGGAATCTGATTTAATGATGCAAAAAGGAGCCAGTTGTACTTATTTTTCTCTTGATGGTGGGATGCTGTTAGCAACCCCTGGGCGAGATTATGTTCCAAACGTCATGGAGCATATGAAAAAGTATGGCAAGAAAATGGAGCATCCATTTAAGGAAAACCATATTTCTTATGTACGTTGTCCTACATTGCCAGCGAGAATGATGATGGGGTTGCACTATATTGACGACGATACGACCACTCAACCTCAGCGTAGGGGACTTAATTCATTAATTTTTAATTCACAAGAAAAAAATACGATTGTAAACAAAAAAGGAGAAACGGCAGAAACTGCGGTTCGCAAAGATTTACAAAGTCATTTTTCAACATCAAATCAAACGGCAACACGTACTTGGAACCTGCGAATTGAGCGTAAAATGAAACAATATGGAAAAGCGGTGCATGATTTCATAAGAGAAAATAATATTAATGTTCTTGATGCTTCATTTTCTAGTTTGCTTGATCAATACTGCATGAAAGGCTTAGTGAAATTTTGCGAAGGAAAAGTAATATTAAGTCCAAGTACAGTCATGCAAATATGAAAAATACCATTAAACAAAATGGATTTAGAATCTTATTATGTGAAAATGACCAGCCTGAACATCTAGTTTGGATGGCAGAATATACTGGAGTCAGCACACCTGAATTGGACCATGTCTGATCATAGATGCATGCTTCATCTGCTAAAAGCTCAGCATGAACGAAATTAGTCCATGTATTTCTACGTCGAAACATGTAATAATGATTTTTTTGCATATACAACCCATGGCTTTAGAAATGTCTCCGATGAGAGACAAAAATGATCCAAAGTCGAGATTTAAGGGTTATTCATGTTTCATGTGATAAGGATATTATCGTGTTCATTAATTTTAAATCCAGATCTCTATTTCTATGTTGTACACTGTATTCTACCCTAACCTTTGCAAACTACACTCCGCTGACGCAATGGCTAAAAATAAAAACGGTAGATTTCGCCAAGATCACTTATCACATCTACAATATGGATTATTCCTTTATAAAGAACAGAAGTTATGATGACTATCTTAAATTAAGCAGCACGCCGTTTCCTTATCGCGGTTCAATAAAGAAAGAGGGCGCTCAAGGGGATATACTTATCGTCATTGTAAGGAGTTCTGTTTGTAGAGGAGAGCTGACTATTCCTTTTTTTGAGGAAAATGGGGCACTTGCAACACTTGAGCAAACATACCATATTGAAATCGGGGATGCCCGAGATCCCAATTGTTCCAGGAGGAATAAAGTGGATGTCGTGGTAGAAAAAGATTCTGATCCATCGCTGGGTTATACAATTACCATGGAATATGTATAGCCATCATCATTGAAAAAGTGCATTGATCGAAAAAAAAAATTTCTTGCGCCGATTTCTTGTAATAGATAACAATAGGTTTCAAAAAATTTAGGCTTGAGCACGTTATGTTTGCTGACTTAAATTAAACAACCATGATTACAGTATTTAAAAAATATTTTTTATATAGCATCTTATTTAGTTATACAGTCATGGCAGGGCAGCCTCTAACAGATTATTTACTCAAGCCAACTGGTAAGTATGGTGTATCTTTTAAAGATCTACATTGGGTTAACAATACTATTTGTCCCGATCCAAACTTTTCAAAAAGACAAGAAAAAGATTTTAGTTCAGATAACACGAAACATTGCCATGAATTAATGGTCAGAATTTATTATCCAGTTAGTTTAAAAGATTATAGTGGTGTACCGTACTATCGACCTACTATTAATACTGAACAAAATATTTTAAAAACCAAGCCTGGAGTCAAATCAGAAGATATTGGATCATTGGATTAAAATATCCCCAGGGCTTCATAATCGAATAAAACGTTCAACATAACCAGCAAAACAATGGGTCGGAAGTTCGAGTTAATTTAGTTTGAGCGTAACTCAGACAATAGCTCAAGTTGGATTTTTTCAATTTCCATCATTTTTTCCCATTGGTGTGATAAAAGATGATCGATTTTTTCGTGTAAGATACGAATTTCAAGTTCCGCCTTCAAATTAATTTGATAATCATGTTGGGCGCGAATACGATCTTTTGCTTCCTTGCGATTTTGACTCATCATAATGACAGGCGCCTGAATTGCCGAAAGACAGGATAGAATTAAATTTAGGAAAATAAAGGGGTACGGATCCGTGGGTTGCCACCAGTAAATCAATGAGTTTGCCCCTAACCAAAACGCCATAAAAATGGAAAAGGAAATTAAAAACTTCCAGCTGCCACCAAAGCTGGCAATGCTGTCTGCAAGCCTATCTCCAAGTGATAATTTTTGCTCAAGATGGGACTCCATATCTGGAGACAATAACTCTTTGTCATCCAGCCGATTCAGAACTTCATGCTTTAGGGTTGTAAGTTCATTTTTATCTGATACAAGCAAATGACGGACATAGCGTGAGCGCATGACCTCTAAATCGTCATGACATATGAAGTGCTGATCATTCCAATCAGGGCAGATGCGAATAATTTCTTTGCTAATTTCCGGACGAATTAATTCGCCGGAAGTCATTTTATTTTGAGGAAAGGACTTTTCACAAACCGAGCACACATATAAGGAATGTTTCATCAGATATTTTTTAGTTAAAGTTCTTTAGGGAGTTGATTTATTATACATATAAGAAGAGAAGAGTGCTATTGCTGCAATAATGGTATGTTCTTATAGGATTGATCCCCCTTGCAACCAGGATTGACTGGTCGTTACTTCAAAGAATTTTACATATCAGCATCAGATAAATTTCCTTTAATCAATCGGACTTGTCCATGTATTTTAAGCAATTGTTGCTCTTTAAATTGAAAATAGGCAATCACTTCAGCTTCAATAGCTAAATCATTCAGATTGACTCCTTTAGGATAATACAGGGCAAATACTTCATTGCCCACTTCAACAATGTGTTTATATTCAATGTCGTATATTTGCATGTTCTGCTTTTGTTCGATGACATGGGCAATATAATCATCATGGTTCATTATTACCCCATTAATGCATTGCTCATATTGAGGATGAAAATATTGTTTTACTGTTGAAGTGACATCCAAATTTGGATCGTAAACAGACTCCCAAATGCGTTTCAATAGATCAGTATAAGACATATTGGACTACCTTTATTTAACAACTTTTAATTGAATTCAGCTGTAGATCTGAGTTCGGGCAAGAGTTCATTCGTTTCATTATAAAGAGAACTTATAATTTCCAAACTACGTGGTGAACGAAAAAAGTTGAATTTTAATGTTCCCATTACTACGTTATCCCTATGTACACGGCAAGTCTGCCTAATATCAGGGACTAATTCTTTTAATTCCTCCGGAGATTCCTTACTTTCTGCAATTTTTTTAACTACAGGAGCCAGTGCCATTGACTTTGAATCCTGAGGGTCATTAATATGAGCAATTTGATTTTTTACAAATATTCTCAAAAACTTATAGTAAAGAAAATCTTCATTATCAAATGTTTTGTCAGAAAAAGGAATGAGCCCCATCGCTTGTGAATTATAATAGCAGTGCCTATATATTATGGACTCCATACTTTTTGCAACAAATTTTGCAGAAAAAATTACACTCCCTGAGCCGTCTCTACGTGTAATAGAAGAAACTTCGGGAGAGTCGGAATCTAAAGTAATCAATATTGGCTGTTCAAAATTTTGTTCAAAGAGAGTTTGAATCGTCTTTGCTACCACACTATCTACATTATTTATCTGCTTATACATTAATACCAAAAAAATCCATTTATCAGAGACCTTACTTTGGTCGTCATATCTGAGTAACTTAAGAGCTATGGCTCTTTCTTGTTGATTGAGAGACTCACTTGTCAATAATTGAATCGCCAGCCTTTGAATATAATAATTGGTTAATTTACTTGGACCACCGAGTGACTTCATCTTTCCTTCCTTGAAAAATCAAATTTAATCCGAGCTGTCTTTTTATTAAATGAAAATAATTGTTCTAAAACAGAAAATCAACATATTATCTTACCAAATAATAGGATTGTAAGTATGATAGATCCACAAAGCTGGGATGTGGTGACGCAAAAAACAATCCCCATATTGGAACGAGATATTGTATTTGTTTACAAAAAAATTCATGATACAGCGCAAGACAATGTATTTAAATCAATGGATTTAAAACATATTGGAGCCTTAGGTCATTCTTTTGGGGGAAGGGCTATAGCTAATGTGGCAAACCGTCATGAAAAGTGGTTTCAGGCTCTAGCAACTTTTGATATGGAAGTTCATATGGGTTCTTTTGAGCCTAAAAACGCCATTCCATCTATGCATTTTATTTCCGCCTATTGGCGGACAATGTTTCGTTGGCTAAATCTTCATTATCGATTAAATAAAAATGGATTTTTAGTGACATTATCACCAACTGAAAATGATAAACATTATAGTTATCATATGAATTTTACTGATTTTTCAACATTGCAATATATGCCAGTATACCAAGCCTCTATGAACCATGATCATTCAAAAAAAGTTCGCCAGGATTTTGGAAATTATCTTGGTAACGGCAATGGATTGCAAATTGCTAAGTCAATAAATCTGTATTTACTTGATTTTTTTAATGTCTTTCTTAAGGATAAAAAAAATTCATTTAGGGACTGTTCTTCGCTGACGAATAATACTTATATAAAGTGTGGTCCAGGTATTTTTTAATTATATAGAGATTTTTAATTTGTTCAGAAAATCGGATTTCTTAATGTACGTTTCTTTTCAAGACTTTTATACCCCTATTCGGACTTACTTTCAATTAGTACTCCATAAAACCATGGGTTTGTGGACGCTTAATATTGATGTGCAAAAATTTGTAATTTACCTGGGAAACTAGTTCGAAAACTCTATACATTAATCAAGGTTCAAGTTGATATCAAAATAATCGAGTTAATAGCGGGATTTTCCTCGTGTTTCATTGGCTTGAGATGTGATAAAAAACACAATAAGTTCTTGATTATTTATAATTGGGGAAGGTGATTAGTGTTCCGAGGAAGCAGACCACATCCTTGTGGTAGTGCATCGTCCTTGATGCGTTCAAATAATCCTTATAAGACATCCACTGTCCTTCCTCGTACTGATTTAATCATAGCGAATAATTCTAATGAGTTACACTCAAAATAGCGCATAATCATGTAAGAAATCTCTCAATTTGAGTTATCTGTCTATAATGGGGCTGAAATATTTTAAATTTAGTTGATGAGTGGTAGGGCAATACAATGTTCTGCTGATAAAGGCACATATCATCTAATTCCATTAAAAGAAAAGAGTTTCGCCCATAGCTAAATGGCTAAATATGGAGTTTATACCTTTATGCAACATGCCTTTTTGGCTGTTACGAATTACTCTGTTTATTTTTACTTTCAGGCTATTGGGCGCGTTGCTACGTTTAATCCAGCTTTCTCTCTATAATGTTCATTTTAAACAAAGAGGCATTGAGTTTTTTGACTGAAGTGAAGGTTATACAGAAATTTACCGAAATAATTTGTTACAAACTGAATTAGGTTCTCATATCATAAGATGAAGTATATGAATTCAAATTAGAAACTATCTCTGGTTCCTCCTCCATACATTGAACTGTCCCTTTTTGAACATGCGCATGATTTCAAAGCCCCTGATGGTGGCATAGGCATTTTTCATAGATTGAAATCCCCTGACCGGATTAAAGAGGAGCAGTTATATGCTGATATTAGCCAATTGATAGAGGTTACTCAGCAAAGAGCCTTGCATGAAATCAGTAGGGGAGGAGCATTAGAGATGAATTGTAAACACGCCCTATTATTTTGATTCGTCGACAGATAAATCTGGTAGCATTACGGTTTTCTTAATTTAGGAGAGCATAATGGTTCAAGGGCGTGAAGCGCGGCGTATGGTATGGATGGATATTCTTCGTCAAGAAATAGCAGTAAAAGAAAAAGCAAAAGAAGAAGCATCCAGTCAGAAAGCATTAAAGGATGCGCTGGAAAAGGATGGCGATCCTTCTCTGGCTGAAAGACTTCTTCATATCGAGCTAGATCAGAGATTGGAAGCATTGAGCCTGGCAATTGAACGCAATCATTTGAAAAATGTAAAAACTATTTACGAAAATCTCAACTTGCCTGGAACTATTTCCACTCTGAAGCTAGATATTAAGATGGTAAACTCAGCGCTTAATAAAGGAAATTGTGAGATAGCCAGGCTGGTTCTTTCTTTGCTTTTGCATAGTAGAAATACAGAAGACGAAAAACAGCAAATGAAATCTTTGTTTGAGACTAAATACGTAATTCAAAAGTCTCTATTCCTGTTCTTTACTCCTTTTACTGAACTTCATAAAGATGTGAGAGGACTGATTGCCGGTCAACTAAAAGCTGTCTGTCAAACTGCAGAACATCTTTCGGGTTTTGTCTCGAAAATTGTTTAGATCGCAGCTGAAGAAATGCTGGATGAGGCTATCCTGCAAGGCCATAAAACTGTTCGAAAATGGACTGGTTTCCTGCCTGTAGATGTTGTTCTTTTCGAAGCATGTGGTGAAGTTCAATGCCAGCCAGCGTGGCTTTGGCTGAGTGAAATTCTTTAAACTCCTTCATGGCTTTGGTTATTTTTTTGATGAATCGGTGATCCTGCTCTACAATGTTGTTGAGGTACTTGATCTGCCTCACTTTGATCTGAAGGAACAGTCCGCCCAACGTGAAAAGCAGTGCCAGATGCAGGTTGATGGTATCAATACCCGCTTTGTTGGCACCACTTTTATCCATAGTCACCGTCTGCGGAATACCGCTTGAACCAATGACCTTCACGAAAAATGCCCTCGCTGCCGTTCATCCCGTTTCTCTGACAGCATGAAATCAACCGTATGGCCTTCTTTATCCACTGCACGATACAAATACATCCACTGTCCCTTCACCTTAATATAGGTTTCATCCATTCTTAAGGAACTACCCGTGGAGTGTTTGTGACGCTTGCGAAAAGCCTCCTCTAGTTGAGGAGAATATTCAACTACCCAGCGATGAATGGTCAAATGGTCTACTTTCAAGCCACGCTCCAGAGCCAGCTCCTCAACTTCACGATAACTCAGGGAATAAGCCAGATACCACCTGACTAACAGCAGGATCATATCCTGTTTGAAATGCTTCTACTTGAAACTGAGCATTGTCGAACTCCAAAAAATTCGGGAACTCTAACAGAGTCTGATATTTTCTGCGACAAAACCCTTTTTATAGTACCTATTTTTATTATTGACCTATAATTCTAATGTCCTTTACTTAATTTAGGAGATAGGGAAATGAAGAA
>NZ_MKTO01000043.1:0-39110 GCF_001897665.1 Legionella sp. 39-23
AATAAAGACAATAAAGACAATAAAGACAATAAAGACAATAAAGACAATAAAGACAATGGAAAAGCCAAGCATTAATTTAGATGTGCCAGGGGCGTTGTTTGAGTGATGTTACACAAAGTGAGAAGACGGCAGAATGATTTCTAAATTTTTTATTGAGCGGCCTATATTGGCAAATGTTATTGCGCTACTCATCGTGTTGCTGGGACTGGTGGCGATTATTGCCCTACCGGTATCTCAATATCCTGCTATTGTTCCCCCAACCATTCAGGTGACAACCACATATCCTGGTGCTGATGCAAAAACATTAATCAAAACCGTCGCCCTGCCCATTGAGCAGCAAGTAAACGGGGTGGAAAACATGTTGTATATGCAATCCACCAGTACGGATAACGGAACCTATACGCTAATTGTTACTTTTTCTATTGGTACGGATCTTAATTTTGCACAAGTACTGGTACAAAACCGGGTGCAAGCTGCTATGGCGCAGTTACCACAATCAGTGCAAAAACAAGGTGTGGTGGTACAGCAAAAATCGACGGCAATTTTGCAATTTATTACGCTCACGTCCAAAAATGGTGAATACGATGGGCTGTTCCTTGATAACTATGCAGCAATTAATATGCAAGATGAGCTGGCACGGCTGCCTGGTGTAGGTAATGTGATTATTTTTGGAACCGGTACTTATGCAATGCGTGTTTGGCTGGATCCTAAAAAAATGTTGGCCTACTCACTGAATCCAAGTGATGTTCTGCAAGCCATTAGCCATCAAAACCAAGAGGTTGCTTCCGGACAAGTTGCTGCGCCACCGGCGGTAGGGAAGCAATCGTATCAATTTACAGTGAATGTGCCGGGACAACTTGCTGATGCAAGTCAATTCGAAAATATTATTGTGAAAACAGTAGCGCAGCAACCCAATCAAAGTGCCAATCAAAGCAGTAGTGCGCAAATTGTACGCATCCGTGATGTGGGGAGGGTCGAGTTAGGTTCGAACAGCTACAGCCAGCTGGCAAAACTGAATAACAAACCGACGGCTGCTATTGGTATTTATCAACTTCCAGGAGCAAACGCGCTGCAAGTTGCAAACGAAGTGCGTAAAGCCGTGACAAAAATGGCAGAAAAATTTCCTCCAGGTATGGAGTATACCATTCCTTTTGATACCACTATTTTCGTAAAAGCATCAGTTGATGAGGTCTATAAAACTCTGTTTGAAGCAGGTATTTTAGTTTTAATTGTCATTCTACTTTTTTTACAAAACGCGCGTGCGACCTTAGTTCCGACGACCACCGTACCCGTGACCATAATTGGTGCGTTTTTCGCCATGTTTATTTTGCATTATTCCATCAACTTATTAACTTTATTTGCACTTGTTTTAGCAATCGGAATCGTGGTTGATGACGCGATCGTTATTGTCGAGGGCGTGACCCAGCATATTGAGCGCGGTACTAAGCCCAAACAATCGGCAATTAATGCGATGGCCGAATTAATAGGGCCTATTATTGGCATTACGCTGGTATTAATGGCTGTCTTTGTTCCCGCCGGTTTTATGCCAGGATTAACCGGCTCGATGTATGCCCAATTTGCCTTGGTTATTGCCGCAACGGCATTTATCAGTGCGATCAACGCCATGACCTTGAAACCCACTCAATGTGCGATGTGGCTTAGGCCCGTTGATACTAAGAAAAAGAAAAATTTCATTTTTCGTTTATTTGATAAATATTACTACCCTATAGAAAATAACTACATTAACTTCATAGACCGACTTGTTCATAGAAATAAGGCCGTATGCTTCGTTGGTATTGCCCTCGTAGTTTTGGCGATTATCGGCTTAAGTCGCATCCCAACGGGATTTATTCCCATTGAAGACCAGGGTTATGCGATGTTGAACGTACAATTACCCGATGGCTCCAGTTTAGGGCGCACCGAAGCGCTGTTACATGATTTAAGCGACCAAGTTTCCAAAATTGGCGGTATAGAAAATGTCATTACCATTGATGGGATCTCTCTATTAGATAATAGTGCAAGCCTTGCCAATGGGGGTGTTCTGTATGTAATGTTTAAAGATTGGAGTGTGCGCGGTAAAGGTGAGGATTTACTTTCCTTATACAATAAGCTGAATGAGATTGCCGGAAAAACCTTAGGCGCTAAAGTATTGGTGATGATCCCGCCACCCATACAGGGTTTAGGTACTTCAGGCGGCTTCCAAATGCAACTTGAACTGCAAGATGGCTCATTTGATTATCGCAAATTACAAGCAGCGACGGATCAGTTGATTTACTATGCAAGCCAGCAACCGGAGTTGCAACGATTGATGACTTCATTTCGTGCCTCAGCACCACAGCTTGCGGCGCCAATCAATCGGGTTAAAGCAGAAACGTTGGGCGTGACTGTTGGCGATGCAACCGAAACATTACAAACTTATCTGGGCTCCTCTTATGTGAACCTGTTTTCAAAATTCGGACAGGTCTTTCAAGTTTATGTGCAAGCGGATGCGGACTCACGGATGACGGTTGGTGATGTACGTAATTTCTATGTTCGCAATAAAGCCGGTGAAATGGTGCCATTAGGAACACTGACCGATATGTCACCTACAGTAGGTCCTCCGATTATTTCCCTGTATAACTTATATCCTTCCAGTAATATTTATGGAATGGCGGCGAAAGGTTATAGCTCGGGTCAAGCCATGCAGGCGATGGAACGCGTTGCTAAAGAAGTGCTACCCGCAGGCGTATCTTATGAATGGACGAGTACTGCCTATCAGGAAAAAATTGCCGGGAATATGAGTTATTATATTTTTCTCCTGTCACTCGTTTTGGTGTATATGATTTTAGCGGGACAATATGAAAACTGGATCGCACCGGCAGCGATTTTGTTAAGCGTACCGTTAGCCTTAATTGGAACTGTATTGGCCTTATCTGCTTTGGGTCTTTCCAATAATATGTACACCCAGATTGGGATATTACTGTTGATTGCCCTGGCGGCTAAGAATGCCATCTTGATTGTAGAGGTGGCACGAGAAGAACATGAGCTACATAATAAATCGGTTATGGAAGCTGCAGTCATTGGTGCTAAGACCCGTTTTCGCCCTATTTTGATGACTTCATTTGCATTTATTCTCGGTGTGATGCCGCTCGTTTTCGCTACTGGTGCTGGTGCCAACGCGCGACGCTCGATTGGTATTGCCGTGTGTAGCGGGATGCTGGCATCAACCTGTCTGGCAGTAGTCTTTGTGCCGGCCTTTTTCGTGATGCTGGTCACTTGGCAAGAAAAAAGAAAAGCAAAGAAGAATGCCAAGGCGGATCATTTGCATGAAGCTGGGCTGTAGGCCCACAAGTAACCTCCAAACATCACCATTTCCGAGCATTTAATTGTAGCCTGGGTGCAGCGCAGCGAAACCCGGGATAGTAATCCCGCGTTCAGCGAGGGATCTCCAAACTATAGCCCCCTGTTTATTATCCGCTGGGAGATCTCTCTTTATAACTCGAGATGATGCTAGTGTATCCGGGGTTTTGCCACAGCCAGGACTAAATTTTTCTCTGTTATTGTTCTAATATCGTTAAAAAATCTTGCTTACTATCAATAAATTGCTCAATTTGTTTGGACGTAAGGTTTACATAATATTTTAGTGCTAAAATATAATCATAAGGGCTAATTAGGAGACGGTGTATGTCACTCTCAGTAAAATACTCAGAAGTTGTTGGCGATAGTCCAGTGGGCTGTGTAGAGAGATTCCTTGCCTTGAATGAAGAGCCTGATGTTCAAATAGCAATTTATCAGAAATTGCTCTATAAAAATGGTGAAGGAGATAGGGACGCCTTTGCTGTCTTAGAGGAACTCAAAAAGCATGACTTTCCGAAGGCGATGAAAGATGCAATGGCAATCGAGCAACAGCGATATAATGTCGCCAAAGCCAACGCCATCTATCAAGATTACCTCTATCAAAAAGTTTTGGATAAAGTAGTAACCGCCAGAAAAAGAGATACCAGAGAACCAATACTGCAAGATAATTTATTATTCGATCCACAAGGACGTTTGGTTTACGAGTTAAGATTAGACGAAGCCGAACAAGAAGAAGTTCTGAAAAAGATTGAAGCAGCTCTAGGGAAGCCAGTAGCTGATGTTAGAGATCGCGGACAAGTCAAAGCCGGTCTCAACGAGGTTCTAGGCGGTCGTACACCAACGAAAACAACCTTATGTTCTATTGATTTATCTAGTGCCCCAGAGCAAGCTCCTGCAAAAGGCGCGGATGTTTATAAAGCATTACAAGAACAGTATCGCCTAAAATACGGTCTTCTTAACAAGATTCCTTCCGAGCAAAGAGGCAGTATTGTTGCTTCGTTTGAAGAAGCATATGCTCATATGTCTTTAATGGCTAAAACATATGAAGGGCTTGCTATACGCTACAATACAGATGCTCAGAAAAACGTAGTGATTAGTGCGGACGCTTGGCAACAGATTCAAAATAACGCCGCGCAAAAACTGCAACGCGAAGTGGCTAAAGTTTATAACGATGCTGTAACGAAAGCGACTGATAAAAAGACAAAGGTTGTTGATGTAGAAAAACTGAATAAAAGTTTAGCGAAAGCCAGGACGGGCTTAGCCGCTACTGCAAAAGAAGCACTCATGGAAGGCGTTGTTGGCCATTTAAAAGCAGAAGGGTTGGGCCGAAATGATGTTTTAAGGTACGTGCAAGGACTTTGCAGTAAGATGGACAAACATACTGCAACTAAGCGCACTGCTACAGGATACGATTATTTCCACACCTCAGACTATCTGCAACAGGGTATGCTCATCAGTGGCACCCAGCAAACCGCACATGAAAAACCTGAGTTTCTAAAAGACTCAGAAGATCAAGCTGCTTATAGACGCGTTGCCTATACCTATCGAGATGAACATGGCGAACTGAATCCTACTTCAGCGATGAGTGCGCGTGTTCCCTCTCCAGCCCTAGTTTTCCATAAAATACCAACGGCAGATGATAAGGGAAAGCCTACGCTTAGGTCAATGACGGACAAGGAAATTAAAGACGACCTAGTGCAGAAATATGGTTTCCTTCATGATCAAATGCGTGACATGCGTGGAGGCAAAGATGGTCCTGTCGTTGAACATTTATTTACTTCATTCCATTCAGCCGCATTTGAATTTGTAGGTGATAGAAATAATAAGCAAAGAGCTAGCGCGCTATACATGATGCGGGCCATGCATGAATTTAATGCGCAACATTCACTATCCGCGTTGCAAGCTCAAGTTAAAGCGCTTAAAGAAAGAGTGCCTGTTCCGCACGAAGAAGAGGCTGCTTGGGATAAAGAATACGCAAGACTGGAAAAGGCGATAGCATCTGCAGAACAACATAGATATAACTTTTTATACGTGCAAAATATAGGTACCAATCGTCATACTCGGGATTTAGGTTATCGGGTAGATAGAAGCTTTTTAGATGTCACCGGCTCTGTGGAGATGGATGATATTACTTTGAGCACCGAAATGGCCATGCTGCATACTCTGCAGGAAAATAGTGCCTTTTTAAGTCCAGAAATAAGACAGGACGTTGTCGCCTTAAATAAAAAAATACTTAATAATTATAATCATTATTTAGACAGGGAACCAAGAGAAGAATATTTTGCTGCGTCAGATGAGGGTTTGGGGACAATTGCTGAAATTAGGGAATTTAAAGATAAATTAAAAAGTCAATTACCAACTGAACTTGATGAAAAAACTGAAGATTTACCCACCGTAGCCTCTAATGCTTTGGCACGAATAATTGCTACCAATCAGCATTGGGACTCTCGTTATGGCCAACTTGCGCAAGCTCTGAGTATGTATATTGAACAGGCATCAACTGGCGGCTGTAAAAGTGGTAATGAGCGCAATCAGGATGTCATGTTACGCTATTCATTATTGAAAAGTATTGATGAGCGTGTGCAGCACGGCGGTAGGGCTAAACTAAAGCCACATGAAGAGGCTATTTATGAGCAACTAACCCAATATGCGAATGGTAACTCAGCTGATCCAGATAAATTACGTGCTGCAATCGCTGTCGGCGTAAGTAAATGCAACCTGCATGGTGGTGCTGCGTCCATTTCACGTGATGACCAAGGTGGCGCTGCGAAAGTTAGTAGTTTCTCATATGTACAAAATATAAAAAATCCTCTCGCGAAAGGGATTGCGAGTTTCTTCGTAGGTTTAGCGAGTTTGGCAGCAGGTGCAGTAGGTTTAGCTCTTACATGTACTGCGGTACTAGCCCCATTGGGGATCCCCCTGATGAAAAAAGCGAAGAATTTTGCGGTGGATCAATTAATTGACACCAATAATGCAGCAGATAGAGAGATGAATCTTGATGCTACTGGTGCTAGTAAAACCCAGGCACATAAAGGCCAGGATAAACTAACTCGCAAAGCAGCACTTAAAGTACTAGGTAAAGATCCATTATTCGATGAGAAAAAAGGCGGACAACCAATAAGCTGGTGGGCTGGAGAAAAAGGTTTGTTTGAGAAAGGCAAGGTGGCGAAACTAGAAAAAGAAGAGTTTAAACAACGTCTCAAAGAACAACGAAAACATCAAGGAGCAGTACGAGAGGAGGGCATACGTAGAGACGAGCCACAACATCCTGGAGAAGATTTTGGTGTTGGTAGTCCAGGTGTTTTAAGAGATGGATTAAGGTTTACACACGCTGGCAGTGTAGAAGAACCAAAGAAAAAAACAGTAGTTTCACCTATGGGTAATCTAGACAGCGGAGTTGATGTTGGAGTGCATTCAGATCCCACATCTACAGATCCAAGTGTAGTTCGAAGAGTAATATAGTAACTGTGGTAATTGTTTTCCCTGGGTGAGGGTGAAGTCCGTAACCCAGGGCAATTAAACATTAACTAAGTAAAAAATTTATTTTCATTCAAACTACAAAGCGCTCTAATTTGCTCTTTTATCTCCTCAGATAATGAAGTTAATGACAAGGTACTCAAGGCCGCACTTTGATATAAACGTCTTATCTCGGGATTTTCTATAGTTTCTAAATGCAGGGCAAGGGTTCGCACATCCCCTCTTACCAAGGGACCGGTGAGTGAGTCGGCAATGTGTTCGGTTTGTAATAAATTATTTAAATTTCCTTGCATTAAGTTGACCATCATTGTTCGACTGTGTTGGGGAGGAATTCCTGCTTGCAGAAATAATTCTTCACTACAGGCTGCCAAGGTAATTAAGTAATTTGATGCCATGCAAGCGGCGGCATGGTAGGCGGCTTTGGCTATAGGTTCGATTGCAATGAGCTGAGCGCCTAATTGGGTAAAAGAGCTTGTTAACCACTCACAAACTTCGGCATCACCTTCTAAAACACAATCGAGATTCTTAAATGCCGAAGAATCGAGGTAATTGGTTTTGAACGCTTTAAGCGGATGCAAACTGGCAACGAAGCAGCCTTGTTTTTTTAAGGGCTTGAGCAAATCAGAATTAAGCACGCCGCTGCAGTGAATAACAAATGAGTTTGGTTTTAACACCTGGGATTGCGCCAGTGTGGCTACCACATCGCTCATGGCATCATCATTACAGCAGAGCCAGGTTACTTCAGCAGCAGGTAAAAGCTCTATTTTAGCGATTGCCTGCCCAAGACCAAGTTCCAGGCAGGCCTTTTGCGCGCTTTCTAAACTACGATTACAAATGGCAAATGAGCTGATAAGTTGCGCCTTAGATAAGGCCAATACTATATTTTTACCCAATCGGCCTGCGCCTATGATATTGCATTTCATATTTTTTTCTTGCTAAAAAATCTATTTATGAATTCCCGGGTTCCGCTGCGCTGCACCCAGGCTACAATTTTAGGTATTAAAAATGCATTTTTTGTAAAAATGCATCACCATTAGTTGAAATATTGGTATAATACTCCCAATCTGTCATGTTGAGAATGAATTATGCCTTATTGGGTACAGGGAAATGCACAACAAATTTTCCATGCATTTGGACAGGACTGGGCTATTGCAGAAAAAAAAGATGACACAAAAATAGTTTACAGAGATTTTCCCGCCGTTAATTTTCTAGGTACAGTTCAACAAGCAATAAGACATTTTAAGATTTGGTATACCCAGTCACAAGGCAAATATTATTTACAAGGAAATATGACTGCCGGTAACTCGGCCTTTTTGTTTGGACCTAATCCGCTCAAAAAAGAGGGGGAAGATCCAGACGTTAGCCATACGAATTTAGTGCGTCAGAGTTTTTCCTACGTTAATGATGCAGGAGAGAATTGTGGGCTATTGGTGATGTATCGCAAGGATGATCCGACACAATGGGTCATGGTTCTAGGCAAAAATGGCCATGCAGTTCCCCAAGATAGGTCGATTTTCTGTTTATCCAGTTTTGATTTAAGCCCATTTATTAAAGTGCCTAATTCTGGCGTGGCTGTTTCCGTAGTCCCCTCTGTAGAACCGCTATTACAGCAGCTTGGTTCTACTTTGCCCCGTTCTTTATTGCAACATGCAGTCAATGGGGATAATGCAATTAATTTACGTGTTCAACGTATTGCGTTGTTGATGCGAAAATTACAAGTCAATGAAGAAAGCGTAACGCTGCGCGGGCCTATTCCGTTTGCTGAACTTAATTTACCCGCATTGTTTGCAGATAATCTTGCCCTAGATAGGATTGTTCAATATAAAATACAAGACGAATTTTCTTTGTCGGGCAACACACTCAAAGATTTGTTGGCCGACCCGCCCAGTCCATTACGCCAGGAGCTTGAGGCACTGCAATTCACCGATGATGAGCGCATTAATAAAAGTTTATTAAAAATTATCATCGTATTTTATGAAAAAGGATTGCTGCAACAAAATCGGCAATTACTCACTAATCGAGAGCTGATAAACAAATTCAGCGCTTATATGTGGGATGAAACACAAATTAAGTTAATCCCCTTCTTAATAGAGCAGGAATATTCTGATGAAGAAATTCGTCTTATTTTATCGAATGCTGCTTATTATCAAGCTTTAAACAGGCTCATTGACTTGGAGCCAGCACTTGCTATAGAGGCCAAAGAATGTTTTAAAGATCCTGCAAAACTTGCCGAATTAATGACCATTCATAATTTCCCTGATGAAGACTGTAAGCGGCTGTGTTTGATTTTCTGGGTTAAAGAAAATGAGTTAGGAAAAGAGTTGTCTGTGGATGCGTATCAGCATATCCGTGCTGAAGCAGAAGCCTATCCTTTAATGGCCTCGAGTCTAGTTGCTTTAGATCAAACAAAAACTATTGATATTAAAAAACTAGAGCAACATGTTTTAGACCCTCACCTGCATTTACAGGACTCAATTAAACATCATTTTGCTAAAGAGTTCGAAGGGTATGCTGCGCTTGGTGCGCGTTTATATCAATTAAACACCCAAGAGTTGCTGGCTGCAAATACAGCACTGCTTCTATTAAGGAAAACGGGCGGTATTACGCCTCAAGAATATCAGTTGGTATTAGGGAAAGATAATAAAGGACACGCCTTGCGTTTACTTTTGCCGCAGTTGGCTCATATAGAAGATGAAACTCATAGAAAAACATTGATAAAAGTTCTTTATGCCGGGGTGATCGGAGTACAAACTCAAGGGCATCAAGTGCAGGACATCAAAGATCCACAGCAATTGGTTTTAGCTCAATGTTTACGCGAGCGATTTATTTGTGTTACGTTAATGCAGAATTTCGCATTAATGTCGGATGTAAAGCACAAGGCAGCAATGGTTGAGTTGGCGGCAGAAGAGAGTGAGCGAGCCAACCGTTTCCGACAAGTGATTTTGCAAGTTGAGGCACAATGTAATGTAATTTCTGAGCGTTTGTCCAGTTCCGAATCCTATCAGAAAATGCATGGTGAATGGAAAAAGGCACAAGAGTCATACAGAAAAAAGTTGTACATGCTTGCTTATGATGGGCTTATGAATCCCCATACAAAAGTGCGTACGCGATTACAGGCAGCTGAAAAGGATATTCTTAAGATCGTCGACCCTCAACTTGAGCCGGGAATCTACAAGGATGTAATTGACGTTTTAATTGCTATTGCTAATATATTCATAAGTGTCTTTTCGCTTACTGGAGCGAATAGACTTAAACATCACTGGACTGGAAATTTCTGGTTTTTCAATCAATCAGCCTCCGGAGAAGAAATAAGAGCGGTGGATAGGAGCGTACTAAAGCTTATCGCACCAGAAGAAGCGGAAGAAGCAGAAGTTGAAGAAGAGTACGAAAATGGTATTTGGTCAATAATGCCATTTGTTAAATGAGTTAAATCCAATGTAGCTAATGAACGCTACAGCCTTTAGCCTGGGAACCCATCTCCCTCCTGGGCGGGGCATCTTTGCCTTAATTATGATGGTAATTTGTGTGATCCGGAACTAGAAAACCCTATCAATGTTGCAATGGTTTTCTTTACTGAAATGCCCTGTATGACCTGTTTTTCTGTTTAGTTTCCTTGTTATCTGTTTGAAAATTATTCTTGAACTTATTGAATATTTCTGCCTAATATGAACTATTCTAAAAGGACGACTGTGATTTAATGGACTAAAATATGGGAATTCCAAAAAAGGCACTTTGGCATAGTCAACTCAAATATTCAGAAAAGATTTCGGATAGCTCTCACGAAACATTTCAGGTTAGCTTTGAAGAAGATGGTGTCACCAAGGATGCTTTTTTTAAGAAATTAGAGCCTAAAAATCACTATCCTGAATTATTAGCCAAAATTAGTGTAGCAACTTCATCCTTCAAAAGGGCCTTCCAAGGAAAAAGATCTGCAGAAGAGCGCTTGGTATTTGCCAAGCATGATCTTGAATTAATGCCCGATAGTGAAGAAACGCTAAAAGACAATACTCTTTATATTAAATTAGAGAAGGACTTATTCCACTACACTGTTAAAACTCCCGAAGGCCTAATAAAAAAAGATACCATTGCGGTCAAAGATATAAAAAACTTTAAACCTGAGCTGCCTTTAAGTGAGCAGCTGCAAACGGTAAAGGATAATATCTTAGATATCACCACGCAAAGAGGCCACACTAAAGATCGATTAATTGGTACGCTTTCTATTGGTGTTAAGGATTTTAAACCTTTTCATTTTCTCAGCCAGGGCACTCCCGTTAATAGTACTTTAAGGGAACAAGTTGCCCCCAGTGTAAAAAAACTCATCGAAAAAAACGTCATGGAGCTTTTGGTCGGCCGATGGTTTCTTGATGATGATGATTCGCATCCGCACAACCTGAGTTTGGCCGGTGATATCGATTTTGATATGTTTTTCTATTGGTTCACCATTCACATGAAAGAACCCAGGAAGGTGATAGGCGTTCCTAAAAAGCATGTTAAGCTCACCGTTCGTGATTATGCGGCTTTTCCTAATGTCCAGGAATCCATGCCTTATCATTGGCCATCTTACCAGCATCCAGGACAGGAGACTATTCCGGTAATTTTGCCCCTACAAGAACAAGCTCTTAAGAAGCTACCTAAAGCGTATCCGGAGTATGTTGAATTCGCGCGCTTGGCTCAGAATTCTATTGCTCAAGAGCAAAAACTGGCTGCTGTTTTAAAAGCATTATTAACATTTCAGCCAGAGGTACAACGTGAGCGTTTAACCGAACTTTTTGGTGATTTACCGTTAAATTACACCTCTTTAGATGAAACAGATCCCAGCTTAAGAGCAAAATATGAAGAGTTGTATCCCCAATTTTGTAATGCAGAGAGCGACAAAAAATCATTTGTTGATTTTATGATGGATTTATATCAAGAACATTTCGACAATTTATATCGGGTTGCTGTCTTCTATATGGGATGTTCTGATAATGGTTATGGGGCATCACTGCTACCTACTTATCAATCTCTTTATCAAAAACCTTCTTTTTATCGGAACATAGAGGAATGGGTCAAAAATGAAAATGAAACGACCTATGCAAGTGATGAGGATCCGAAATATAAGCTCGATGAGTTACAAAAACGATATCATCAGGTTTGGCGTGATGCGTTTGCTCCAACAATAAAAGAGTTGATTCACAGTTCATACCGACTAATGAAATCGGTACTTAAAGATGCGACCAAGCCTCCGCACGTACAAATTTCCGAATTCGGTAGCAAAGAAGCTACAGATGAGACGTTAACCAGTGCCTGGGAGTTATTTGGAAATCTCCCCTTACTCGATAAGGAAGCAATTGTAGCAAAGCTTAGTGTTGATAAAGACAGTAAATTGCGCGATGCGGTACCGGCATTAGTTGCTTTTATTAATGAGTTCCGAACAGTAGTTAAAACCTATTATGAAACGAAACGTGAAAATCTCACTGAAGAAGAGAACCTTGAATTTTCAGATAAACTGAGTTCACTGTATAAAACACATAATCTAACAATTTGCCAAGCCTTAGCAAATACAACAACCCATGCCGCTGAATTTAATAATATGGCTGAAAGCCTTAAGTTAATTGCAGAACAGGTCAGCTTCAAGTTGCATCTGACAAAGACAGATAAACTCATGGAAAACGCCGTGCTTGCAGTGAAAAGGGAAGTATTGCCTTTTACTCATGAAGATGTGAAAAACCAATATAATGATTCATTATTTGTTTGGGCAAAATCCATCAAGGCTGCAGATTTGGAACGCAACATTATAGAAATTATTGACAAAAAATATGCTCCTACAATAAGCACACTGTCATTTCGCCAAAGAGCCGAACCAGTTAAAGAGTATTTAAAAGCCAGCGCTAATGAACGAGGGGACAATCGTTTGGCTTATATTTTAAGCTCAGGATTAAGACAAGATGGGGAGTTGAATAAATTGCTTATCGAGCATCTTACTCCTCTTATTGTGCCCTCCATACCAAGTATTGATCTTGCCATAAGCGATAAAAGTTTTGAAAAAGGGATCGCAGATTTTACTCGTGATGTGGTGTACTTTTCTAAAAAGGACAAGCGATTTACTCATCCTTATAGCGATAGAGTTATTTCTGAGATATATAAAACCATGTATGATTGGGTAGATACCTTGACGGAACGATCATTTAAAAGCCTGGTCGAATCTTCGTTAAAAAAATATGAAGCAGAAAGATCAACATTAGGAAGTCTTTGGGTTGCATCTAGGAGAGCGGAAGTTGAAGGTTATTTAAACGGAAATTGTAACTCGAAAGTGCTCGCCCTGATCTTTATGAATGGATTAGACTCTTCAACACTAAGTGAGTGTTTGTTTACCAAAATAATACAAGCGATTAAAAAAGAAACAACTCAGCATGAAGCGATGCTCGAAAATGAAGGGTATAAATTCATCTCCGAATTTCCTTTGGTAAACCCCAAAGAACCCAAAGAACATCTCAAAGCCCTCAGAGAGCACTATATTATTAATCTGAAATATCATCATGAGTCAATTGCTGCGTCAAATCGTCAACTGCTACTCACGGAAGGTTGTACTTATTAAAACACGGTTAGACATATCTTTTTACATCGTTTCATACAGGAGATAGTTTTTTCGAGCGCGCTTATACTTTCAATGCATACAACTATGTTTGTGAGCATTGAAAGTATAGGTTATGATCCTTTTTTTTAAACGTTACAAGAGCTTATATGTCTTTTGATTTAATAAAAACATTGCCTCAATATCTAATCCCTAAACATGGACTTACGACTTTAGCTGGGTGTTTGGCTGATGTGAAACATGACAAGGTAAAAAATTACATCATTCAACGATTTATCCGTAAATATCAGGTCAATATGGGGGAGGCGTTGATTGAAGATCCAACGGCATATTCGTGTTTTAATGATTTTTTTATTCGTTATTTAAAACCAGAATGCAGACCATTAGCCAATACAGACATTATTTCACCGGTAGATGGGTGTGTGAGTGAAATAGGTGCCATTGAGCAAGGTCAATTAATTCAGGCAAAAGGACATCATTATTCAGTAGAAGAGCTGTTAATGTGTCGCAAAGATCAGGCCGCCCAATTTATTAATGGACGTTTTGCTACTTTGTATTTATCACCTAAAGATTATCATCGTGTGCATATGCCCATTGATGCTGAACTCATATCCATGACCTATATGCCTGGTGCTTTATTTTCAGTTCAACCATCAACTGTTCGTGTTGTACCTCGGTTGTTTGCACGCAATGAACGTTTGGCTGTCTTTTTTTCCACTAAGGCAGGTCCCATGGTGATGGTGATGGTTGGCGCAACAATCGTTGGGGCAATAGGAACCAGTTGGCATGGAGACATCAAACGCGGCAAAACCCGTGTTGATTTTGAATACAATCAAGACGAGCAGAAGCACATGGCCAAAGGTGATGAAATGGGGTACTTTAAATTGGGCTCAACGGTCATTTTGCTGTTTGCCAATGGGGAACAAATGAATTGGAATAAAGATTTAAAAGCGGGAAGCACGATACGCTTTGGTCAGGCGCTAGGAGAAACTAAATAGTATAAGTATGTAGCCTGGGTGCAGCGCAGCGAAACCCGGGATTAAGAAGTTTATTCACGTTGAGAAAACCCTGGGTTCCGCTACGCTGCACCCAGGCTACATGATATCTGGATCTCTCTTAATTTAGCGCAAATGCTGTACCTAAGTTTTTATGTCGTGCATTTTCATAAACTACAGCAGCAACGCTTACGTCCTGGATAGACAGCCCCACTGATTTGAATACAGTGTTTTGCTTTTTGTAATCTTTATTTTTATGCAGTAACCAAGGCCCCATCTCAATCATATCTTCTTGCTTTAACTGGTTTTGTTGGACCGCATGGATAATTTCACCTGCTTCGGTCATGACCGCGCTTAATTGATCGACGATCACAACACTGTGGTTCAGTACCTTATCGCTAATTTCTCGCATCTTGGGCGTGTGAGAGCCTATGGCATTAATATGTGCATGTGCTTGTATGTCTTGCAAATGGATTAAGGGTTCAGTGCTGGCCGTGGCTGTGCAGATGATGTCCGCATCTTTAATCGCGGAGGGGATATGCTCATAAACATTCACCATGTATTGGTTTGCGAGTTTTGCCGCGAATTGTTCTGCATTGTTTCTATTTCTCGACCATATGGACACCTGTTTGATATCACGCACCGTGGCTACTGCCTGTAATTGTGTTTCTGCTTGCACACCTGAACCAATGATGGCTACGTGATGTGCATCTTCTGTTGCAAAATATTGAGTTGCCAATCCGGAAACGGCCCCAGTTCTTAATGCAGTAAGGTAGGCTGCATCCATTAGGGCTTGGGGTTCGCCAGTACTGGCATCAAGCAACATAATAAAACCAGTAATTGAGGGTTTATTACGGGCGCTATTTTTAGGAAAAATAGACACTACTTTCAAACCTAAAGCCTTATCTTGAGCCAAATATGCAGGCATAGTTAAAGTAAGTGCCTCTTCTTCATCAATAGCAATCGCCGTTCTTAAGGGCAATTTAGCCTGTTGTTTGGCTAATTGCATAAAGGCATCTTCCATTGCCTTAATTGCTTGGCTCATAGTGATACTTTGTTTTACTTCATCTAGGGATAATAATCGAAGACTCATGATGATGTTTAACCTCCAAATTCTTTAGTTAACGCAGACAATAAAGTGGGGTATGTAAAATTAAATTGATATTCTGATAAGCGTTGAGGTGCCACGGTTTGCCCCGATAATAATAACTCCTCTCCCATTTGTCCGAATAAAAGTTTTACAACCCAGGCAGGCATGTGCAGAAATGCCGGTTTATTAAGTACCTGCGCGAATGTTTTGGTAAATGTTTTTTGTGATACACGCTCTGGTGCGACTAAATTCACCGGCCCTGTAATCTCCGGATGCGCGATTAAAAACATGATTGCTTTAACCAGATCCGTACTATCAATCCATGCTAAAGGCTGTTCTCCAGAACCAACGACAGCGCCCAGGCCATATTTTGCAGGCAATTCCAGTTTTTTCAACATCCCATCGCCACGTTTTAAAACCACACCAAAACGCATTAAGGTCACCGGCATTCCTTTTTCAAAAGCAATTTTTGCAGTTTGTTCCCACTGAGTGACAAGATGTGTCGAAAAGCTGTCTGCCGGTGAAGTAATCGAGGGTGTGGTTTCCGTAAAAATAAGATTATCTTCTGCTAGTGTGTGCTGTAATCCATAAATGCCTATAGCACTTGCATTATACAAATGCGGTTTTTTCGTTTTGGCTTTGACTCCCCACAGTACTAATTGGCTGGTTGTTTCAATACGGCTTGCAAGCAACCTTTCTTTGGTACTAGCACTCCAGCGGTGTGCAGCAATATTTTCGCCTGCTAAATTAATAATTGCTTCAAAGTCATCCGGATTTAATGCCGTCAGCGCATCCCAGGAAATCGCATGTACTGTATTTGCAAAGGTATGCTTAATTTTTTGTTCATCTCGTCCAAGTACATAAATATGATGCCCAGCTTGAAGTAATTCAGGCACTAAAGCTTGTCCAACTAAGCCTGTTCCACCGCTAATAATAATGTTCATAAGCGCGCCTCCTTTTCGCAGCGGTCTATAATAACTGAAGCAAAAATTAACTTATATCACACATCATAGTGGAAATTTTAGTAATTAGTAGAATTCTCGTTATCCCGAGCATAGTAAGCGTAGACTGGGTCAGGTTAAGCATTAGTAAATTGTAGCCTGGGTGAGGCGAAGCGGAACCCGGGAGCTCGGTGCATGATTTTTTATCTGAAACTCGGGTACGACTTCGTCTTCACCCAGGCTACTTTTGAGTACTAGCAAGCGTAGCAATTGCCTTAAGTTTTTAATTCAAGACAGTTTTTAGAACTTATTCATTCACTAGAATTAATTTTTGTGAACATGAGACGATGAGACGGGAAAAAGAATAATTTAAAAATTAATGGTACCGAGAAGAGGACTCGAACCTCCACGGAGTTGCCCCCACTAGCACCTGAAGCTAGCGTGTCTACCAATTCCACCACCTCGGCATTGTGGCGCTAAGTTACTCATATTTTGCTGCTCTGTCAATGTCTTTTTCAGATTAATATTGAGTACATTGTTCCACTTTAATTGGAATAGGGAATTCCCGCTTTTAAGATACGCTCTCTTACTCCCTGCCAGGCTTCTGTTGTGGGGGGAAGTTCGATGGCAATGATTTGCGCCGCAGATGCATCGGCCTTTCTTAATTGATAATATAAGTCAAAGGCTACTTGTTCTGGATGCTCTTGCAATCGATGAAAATGATTTTCAAGGACGCCTAAGGGGTTTTTGCTTGCGATAACATAAATTTCATCTGGTTTTTTTTGGCAAAAATGTGCGAGCGCTTCATAGTCAGCAAAATAATAGAGCGTTTTTTGGGGTTGATAATGACTTTCTAATTTTCCCGGGACGCGCAATGTATTTTCATGATGCAAAGATGGGGTCGCAATGACTTGTGCTATGGTTTTTTCATCAATAAGCCCATGACGTAAAATTTGATAGTTCTCCGCATGCGTTGCATCAATGATGGTGGATTCAATGCCCACAGCACATCGGCCTCCGTCCAAGATCGTTAATTCTTGATTAGGAAATGATTCGCTGACATGCTGTGCGGTTGTGGGGCTGACTTTCCCAAAAGGGTTTGCTGAAGGAGCAACCAGTGGGATGCCTAATTGGGTCAATAGTTCCTGAGCTAGGGGATGGGCTGGGCATCTGATGGCAACCGTAGTCTGGCCTCCCGTAATTACTGGATTGATTTGCTCTTGTTTGCAATCTAAGACAAGGGTTAAAGGACCTGGCCAGAATTTTTTAATGAGTTGCTGTGCATAGGCTGGTATGTTTTTGACCCATTGGTTGAGATCCCAAGCGTGGGCGACGTGCACTATTAGCGGATGGTTTAATGGTCTGTTCTTCATTGCAAAAACGGTGCGAATGGCCTGTTCATTATTAATAGGTGCTGCTAATCCATAGACCGTTTCTGTAGGTATGGCAACAGGTTTCCCTGCTTGTAAATCGCGGATGGCCCGATCGATTTGGGTTGTAATTAAAGGCATATACAGACCGTAGATTAAAAAGCCTACTATTTTTACACAAATTGAAAGAGAAAGCAGCTGTTTTGCCTTTTCAATTTTCCCCACATAAAATAGCGTGAGTGCGATATAAAAGTATTTTAATGTCTATGTCGAACTCATATTACAATAAAAAGAATATAAGTTATTAGGGATTTTTCGTGTTACTTGAGTTATTAGAAAAAACGGTGGATAGATTTTTCGCGCTTGTTCCTAGAGAGAAACCCTCCTTGGAGAGCGCTCAATCTGTACGTTTGATTGCCCACAGAGGGGCGCATAATCATGCGCAAGGTATTATTGAAAATACGCTTGCTGCATTTACTTTAGCAAAAGAGTTGGGATGTTGGGGAATTGAATTTGATGTGCACGCAACCGCAGATAAAGTGCTGGTAGTGAATCATGATCCCACATTAAAGCGTCTCTGGGGGCATGAGCAGGCAATTGCTAACCTGCATTTTAATGAATTACGAATACTGGCACCTCAGGTGCCTACGCTGAATGAAGTTGTTGCTGCCTATGGAGACAGCATGCATTTGTTTATCGAACTAAAAGCACCTTTTGAGGACGAAGATGCTTTGGTGCAAGCATTGAAGGGGTTAACTGCTGGTGAAGATTATCACGTACTCACTTTAGATTCCGAGGTTTTTGATTCCCTATCTCAATTCCCAAAGCAGGCACTGTTATTGGTTGCATCACATAATAATGTACATCGATATTGTAATCTCAGTTTAAGAGAAAATTATGGGGGCGTGTTGGGACATTATTTTTTGATAAACAATAAGACAATTAGTCGGCTCAAAGATGCCGAAAAAATTATTGGTGTGGGCATGGTCGATTCCAAGTTCAGCATGTACCGAGAATTAAACCGAGGAATAAATTGGCTTTTTACTAATCGTGCGCATGAAATGAACTTTTATTTGCGTCATTTTAAAAATCCGGCGTGTACATAATATGTTGACCGCTTGATATCGATATGCTCTGATAGAAATTAAGACAGATAGCTATTTTGATTGGTCCTGATTGAAAAATTATGGGTATTTATTTTTTTATTGTAAAAAGGATGTAGGTATGCGTTGGGCGGATAGATTTTGGACGGCAACTAATTGGGCATTTGATACGACAGTGCATGCAGTAGCAGATACCATGGATGTGTGTGGGACATTGGCGTGTACTCTTGGTGGGGCTGCATTTGCGGTGTCTAACATGCTGAATTTGGAGGCCGTTAGCGCATCCTATTACGGTGCAGTAAATGCTACAGGTAATTTTACTCTGGGGATTGATGTCACCAACGTAGAATCTAGTTTTAATCAAGTATTCCCTTTGACTTACAGTAATAGTGTTAATAATGGCACTACATATAACCTGACAGATTATATTGCTGCAGGTATGACGCAAACTGGCGGTATCATTTGTATGGCATCAGGTATGGTCTTAAAAACGGTAAGCGCGAATATTAATCAGTGGCAGGAGGGTCGGGAAGAACAGCGTGATTATGCCCACAATCATAAGCTGCAAATTGCCAAGCCCTATTGGAAAGAATATGCTTATGTGAGTGCGAAAGCTTTTACAGGTGCACTCTCTATGTCCATGCTCAGTACGACATTTGCAACGACGGCCCTTCACTTATACAGAACGATTCCTACTATTACCTATCCTCCTAATGGAGAGCATCATGTGTATGGAGCACATTATAACGGTCCAACTATATCTGTGCCTTTTAATATCGACATCGATTTAGGTGAAGATAATTTTACCATCCCACTGTATTTTACTGATTTAAATGTGTTACTCAAGAAGGCAGTATCGGTAGCTGCAAAGGCCACTTATGGCGGAGGTTTTTTCTTTAAACCGAATCAAAAAACACCAAGCCCTCCTCTGGAGGTTACAGAGAGCGTTTCTGCAGCAGTGGGAGGAAGTGCTTATCTGGCTCGTAATTTTTTTGCCAGAAAAGTCAATCAGATCCACATCGAAAGAATCCAAAAAGCAGAACCAACGGTTTATAATCAATTAGTTAATTAGAGCATTTAGCCTGGGTTATGCCGCGCACCACCCAGGCTACAAATAGATGCGCTGCATTAGCGTTCTAATATTGCCGCCACACCCATTCCGCCAGCCGTACAAACACTGATAAGGATGCGCCCTTGGCCTTGATTGGCAAGTATTTTGGCGGCAGCACCAACCAGACGCCCACCTGTTGCCGCAAAAGGATGTCCAAGAGCAAGACTGCCGCCTTTGATATTCATTTTTTGTGTGTCTATGCTTCCTAGAGGTTTTTTGAGGTGTAACACTTTTTGGCAATATTCAGCAGATTCCCAGGCTTTCAAAGTACATAATACTTGGCCAGCAAAGGCCTCATGAATTTCATAATAATCAAAATCCTGCAAACTCAGTTTATTCCTTGCTAATAAACGCGCGACGGCAATCGTTGGTGCCATCAATAATCCTGCACCATGCACGTAATCTACTGCTGCCACTTCGCAGTCCACAAAATATGCGAGAGGCTCCAGTTGATGACTTTGAGCCCATGCAGGAGTGCTTAATAATACGACCGATGCGCCATCGGTGAGTGGGGTTGAGTTTCCTGCAGTTAAACTGCCCTTTTCCGATTTATCAAAAGCCGGTTTTAAGGACGCTAATTTTTCTAAAGAAGTCTCTTTGCGGGTAATGGTATCTCGCTTTAAGGAAGCAAAAGAGGCAATTAAATCATCATAAAATCCTTCATCATAAGCTTGGGCGGCGTTTTGATGTGAGCGAAACGCCAATTCATCTTGAGCCTGGCGGCTAATTTGCCATTCTTTAACCATTAATTCGCAATGATCACCCATAGACAGACCAGTACGTGGCTCGCGCACTTCCGGCAATAGAGGCTTTAGCATTCCCAAGCGAAACTCTGTAAAGACTTTAAACTTTTCCTTCAGTCCTTTTGCTTGTTGAAATTTGATTAAAAAATGAGTCAGTCGTCTTTGTCCAATTAATGGAACATCGGAGTTAGTATCTGTTCCCCCAGCTATTCCCACAGCGATTTGCCCACTGGCAATTTTTAATGCAATGAGGTTTGCCGCTTCTAAACCCGTGCCACAAGCACGTTGTATCGTTAATCCAGGTGTTTCTGGAGATAAACTACTCCCCAAAACCGTTTCGCGCGACAGATTCCAGTCAAAAGGATGATTCATAATTGCGCCTGCAATAAAATCACCTAATAGCTCACCTTGAATTTGCGTTTTATTAATGAGATCAGCTAATGCTGCGCCTAACATATCCTGATTAGACTGGCCTAAATAGTAAGTTTGTGATTTGACAAACGGAGTGCGTGAACTACTAAGAATAGCCACTTTATTTTTGAGGCTCATAATAAATCCTTTTTTTGCTGCTTATGATTTCTAAGAATAGACTAAAATGATTCTGCAGCAAGTCATAGCCGCGCTCATATTTTAGAGTTCATCCGACAGATTACTCGAGCTTATCCTAATATGTTGATTTTTATTAATGTAGTTGGATACATCCATACTCCAGACCGAATGGTGCGCATCAGTTGCTAAGGCATTAAATCCAAAATCTTGATATAGCGTAGACACCATATTGTTTTTTTCAGTTGGGTAATAGTAGCCAATAATTTGTTTTATTCCTAAAGTATGGCACTTGGCCACCAGGGCATCGAACATGGCATATTCCATAGTTCTTTTAAGAACTCTGCAACTCATAAGCCATAGCTCAATATGACACTCTTTGTTTTTTAACTCGCCAATTATTATAGATATCAAACCATTATCACCAAATTTATCCTCTAGCTTGCCATATAGAGTTATGTAATTTGCATCCTGTGTAATGCTTGTAACGTCTGCCAAAGTATATCTTTTGGTAGTCAGATTAAATTGATTCGTTTTGTTAATGAGCTGGGTAATCCGCGCAAGATAAACTGGGGTAAATGCCTTGATCTCTGCATTCATTTCCAGGGAATGCAGGTATTCGCCATAATCAGTAAAGTGGGACTCTTGTGTGCGTCGTTCTTTATTTTTTTGATAAAATGCGCCGCGCTGTAGATCATCACTTGCAAGCGATACGGTTTCAAAATAATGATTTTTATCAATATGATCTATAAAATCAACGATGTCACTGCCAATTTCGGGCACGCTGACCATCGACAGATTAGAGCGGACAATGTGTCGCTCTGCTGGATTATCATCAATAAAAACAAAACTGTCTAAACCAAGACTCAAGGTGTCACTAATTTTGGCAATATTATGGTGTTTTGGCTCCCAATTTGCTGTAAAAGCTGCAAAATCCTGATCGATTAACACAGTATCCGGATGCATAAAGCCCTCTTTGGCATGATTCATGTCATTCTTTGAGCATACAGCAAGTACAACACCTCTATCCTTGAGCGTTTTTGCATACTGCTGAAACTCAGTATGTGCTTCGGCAATGGCGGTTTCTTTGCCTATTGCGATTCCATTTAAACCATCATCTCCTATCACCCCACCCCAACAGGTATTATCCAGATCCAACACCATGCATTTTTTTAATGCCCCAAACAGTGCCCCAATGATAGCGGATATGCTTTTGGCTAAGAACGGTATTGCGGTATAACTTAATGCATATTTGTAGGCATACCACATGCTTTTATCAAACCAAGTAGATAATCCTATGGATGCTGCCAAATAATGAATGTCGTTAATATAAAGGTTGGCTCTTGCTTGGGCCTCTTCAGCAAAAAAAGAATTTAGTCTATGAATGTAATGCACTGAGCCGCGAACATCATAAAAATCCAAATTACCTAATATCCGATTTTGCGGCAGTTCAAAATTATTTTGAATAATCGCACAATGATATTTGCTCGTCAGAGAAGACCATATACTAGAAAACTTCTGGAACTCATTATGAAGAATGATATCAATTTCTTCAGACGTGTGATGCATTGTTGGGTAATGGCTAATATTTTTATTCGTCGTGTGAATATAAATAATATCGGGATTAAATTGTTGCAAGGGCTCATTATCAAAAACAGCTTCTTCAAAATATTGATTATATTTCGACTCATAAAAGTTAGGTTTAATACCAATATCCAAAAGGAATAGTTCTAAAATATTTTTGATTTCTGCCGTTGTAGAACCACCCAAAATGGCTATATTCTTCGTAAGAAAATGTTCCTTCAACAGCAGTTCTTTCTTTATCGCGTGTTTCTTTCTTAAAATTAAATGTGCATCTAATGGATAATTTAACATCAATAACTCCCTTGCATCAGAACAACTACAACGCATCAAAAGTGGTTTGCAATACAAAATCATTCATCCACTTATCATAGACAACGATGTTAATCCCTCTGGAGTTGGGCGATTGTTCCTGATTGTTTATCTTGATAGAGGAGAAGTTTCCTGAGAAAAATCCGCTGCTTTCAATAAATACACGGTCAATTCCTTTCAGCGCTTTTTTCCAACTCAATTTGTCGGGACTTATCTGCTCATGGATGACCTTCCCACCATCCAATACCGCGATGTATGAATTGCCAAAATGACTCGCCATAAATACATCTGGTTTTAGTCCAAAACTTTGCCATGTATCGATTATATTCCGATCGACATCAATGTAGGGGCGTGTGGCGGAGTCTTTGACTGATAAGAGGACTATGTAATAGGGATTACCTTTTAGGATATTCAATAGAGAGATAAGATCTTTGGTTTTACGCATCCTATATTTTTGCTCTTGCTGTTTCAAATAGGAAACACTTTGCTCCCAATGGGCATATTTGGGGTCTTTACGTTTATCCGCAAAGGTATAGTATTTAGAAAGATAATCAGCAAGCAGAGCGGTCATCTGTTGTGCTTGCGGCACATTTAAATGATGTTGTCCTATCATTTGTGTGTTGAAGTCCATGAAAGGAATATTATATTTGCTGGCAATATCCATTATATAATTTACGTTTTTCTTCGCATTTAAATTAGTGGATGGGGCTTTATAAAGTACCAATTTTACATTATTTTTTTTGGCGTAGTTGATAATCCGTAGCAAATCCTTTTCGGAATCTGGGTCTAATTTCTCCCTGTCTGTCTGTAAGAGGTCATAATCTTTGGGCTCTTTTCCCTCTTCCCACCAGTCATCAGTCGCCTCACCATAGCCTTTATTGAAACTATAACCTCTATAAAACATATTATCTATTTTGGATTTAGATAAAAAACTCCAAGTGGAATGATATTTATTGATGGTAAATAGATAATCAAACCAATGACGCGGATTTGCCGCGTGGATGGCCGATAATTTATTGAATGAGAACTGCATATCGTTGAGATTGACATAGATCATTTCATCCGATATTTGTTTACGCGGATGGAACTCTCCTATTTCAAGAAGAATAAGAGCATTTGGGTGACGTTTAACCGCATCTTTCATATAGTAATAGCTTAATAAATACGGCTGTTGCTCCACACAAAAATCATAGGACGTCCAGCCATGATCTCGCCATAAAACTGCAGGGATAATCGCCGTATAACACTGACTTGAGCCAATTGAAATGATATCAAGGGTGTTTTTAGGCTCTTTATAAAAACCAGAAACGGTGTACAAGGACATATTGATTGGACGATAAACCCTTTTGTCTATAAATAGCTCACTGACAAAATAGAACAAAACCGCAGAGATACCAATAAAAATGAGCGACTTTTTTACGCTGATGGTCATTAGAATGCTCCGTATATGAACTTTTTAACGTCATAACCGGGGCCATACATGCCGAAAATCACCACACTAAATAGGGCCGTAAAATAGATAAACCACCTTGAAACAATATCCAGCTCGGCTATCTTTTCTCGCAGCGAGACTTTAAGCCTCATCGTATCTGCAGTAAACAGCACAATTGTTGCGCAAATAACAAGCGTCCAATCTTGTTTATTCATAAATTCAAGCAATTCTCCATCAAAGAAAATCCAAAAATTGTTGTCAAATGTTATGCTCTTGAACACATTCCCCGCATCAGCAAGAGTTTTGGTGCGGAAGAATACGAACCCGATACAGACAAAAATAAAGGTGCGCACAATTTGCATTGCTTTGAAAGAGAAGGCTTCGGTATTGATTTTTAGCTTTTCCACCGCTTTTTTTCGCCAAGGCATAGCCACATCGCCAAAAGTGATATAAAACCAATGCAAAAGCCCAGTGCCTATAATAAAGTTCCAGCTTGCCCCGTGCCAAAACCCAACCACAAACCATAATATGAATAAGGCAATGTAGGTGGAAATTTTATTCCCTGCCTTTTTGCCAAACCGTTCCTTGTTCCAAGAGGTCAACTTTTGGAGCCAATTCGATTTCATCACGGAATACAGGATATATTCTTTTAACCAAATACCGAGGGTAATATGCCACCTTTGCCAATATTCTTGAATTGAGCGACTGAAAAATGGGGCGCGAAAATTCTCGGTCATCTTGATACCAAACATTTCACCGGCACCAATCACAATATCCATACAGCCACTAAAATCTGCATAGAGTTGTATCGCAAAGGCTACAATGGCCAACACCATAATCCAGCCAACATTATACTGGGGGTCTGCAAACACTGGATCCACGAATAATGCGAGCCGGTCTGCGATAACGAGTTTCTTGAAAAGTCCCCATAAAATCCTTTGTATGCCGAAACAGTATCTTTGCCAGTCAAATTGATGATGCGCAAATAACTGTGATTGCAAGTCCTGGTGTTTATGAATGGGCCCTTGTAAAACGGTTGGGAAAAATGTAGCGAAGAGAAAAAATCTGCCATAGTTCCTTTCTGCTGGATACATCTCTCTTTTGATATCAATTAAATAACCTAAAGTTTGTAAGGTGTAGAACGAGATCCCGACGGGCATCAATATGTTATACCAAAGGTGATGGGTGTTAAGAAATGGATTGATGAGTTCCTGTATAAAAAAATTGAAATACTTAAAGTAGATTAGAAACCCCAGGTTGAGGGCCAATGTGCTATAAAACGCAAGAGACTTATGTTTTGTTCCTTCTATGGCCATTGCGCCAAAATATACGGACAAGGAAGTAAATAAGATAAACCAATTCAGTTTGTTTTGTCCTGAGCCAATATAAAAGACAATGTTGGCGAGTAGCAAGATTTTCCATTGCTGACGGGGGCGAACAAGGTAATACAAAATACTCGCAATACCCAGGAAACAAAAAAATCGAAATGTTGTAATACCCATTTACTTTCCCTGTTTTTCTATTATATCTACCATTTCTCCGACATTATGTAGAACCACTACCTCGCCCATTTTGAATTTGAAACCAAATTCGGCTTCTACGGCAACGATAAGGGTTATGTGATTCAGGCTATCCCATTCCTCTATATCGTTAGCGGTGGTTGCATCGCTTACAGATAGATTTTCATTGTCAAAAACATCACGAAAGGTTTTGTTCAAACGGTTATATATTGCAGCGCGTTCTAATGACATCTTATACTCCTTGTCTGCTACTAGGCTTTTGCCATTTTATGAATGGGTGTTTTTTAAGAAATAATTGTCAAGGCATGACTCAGTGTTAACTGCTGGCCATTGTAACAGTTTTGACGGTATTTGCATCTGTCTCTATCAGCTTGGATATTAAATTCGCATCGGAGTTTGGGGGTGATGTGATTGAAAATACGCGAATAAACTCACTATGGCACTTTAGCTTGTTGGTAATTAAATGATATGGTAGTGGCGGTGTTGCTAATTCGTGACACTATACTTTATTCAGCACTTATAACAAGGAGGTTCTCATGTATACCTTGTACTCATTTGGAACACCTAATGGTATTAAACCGACAATTATGCTCCATGAATTGTCGCAGCATTATACGATTAAGCTCATTGATATTTCCAAAGGCGAACAGTTTAATCCGGATTTTTTAAAAATTTCACCAAACAATAAAATTCCAGTTTTATATGATTCGCAAAAAGATTTTTATTTGTTTGAAAGTGTCGCAATCTTGCAATATCTTGCAGAAAAGCATCATAAATTTTTACCCGAATCATTGCAGGATAGGTACACGATTCTCCAATGGTGTTTTTTTCAAGCAGCGCATATAGGCCCTATGTTTGGTCAATTAGGATATTTTCATCGTGCAACTGAAAAAGTTCCCGCAGCGCTCAAACGTTATGCGGATGAATGTGATCGTTTGTTAGGCGTTATGGAAAAACAATTGACCCAGTTTTCTTATATTGGGGGCAACGAGTACACCATTGCTGATATGGCAATTTGGCCCTGGGTTTACTGCTTTCAAGTTTTTTATAAACAGACTATTGATGAGCAGCGTTTTGCGCATTTACTTGAATGGTATCAACGCATCGGTGAGCGTGCAGCCGTCAAAGCAGCTTTAGAGGCATACAATTTGACTTTGGCAGGTAGAAAAGAATAGGTTAGGGGACTCATACAAGAATGACTAGCTCAGGTGAGCTATGATGATGCTTTGGATCCCGCGAACAAGTCGCGGGACGTAGGCTCTCGTTGCATCGGGCTAGCTGTATTGCGGTGTTGCTGTGCGTTCTGCACCTGGCTTAGCGCCTGGTTCTTTCTGTGCATGCAATCCAATCCTATCCAATATCATGCTAACAGGATTCATTATTGGCTCCTGTGTTTGCGGTGTATCTACGCGGCCGTCTTGTAGCTTTGCTTGGCTCGGAGCTTGATCTGCAGAAGCTTGGCTGCTCATTGATTTGAGTGTGTCTATATGCCGCTCTTGTATCTTAAGAAGCTCTTGATAGCGGTCATTCGAACGCTCTAATTCTTTTTGTACTATTGCCAGTCTACGTTCTGCTTCACAGATGCGATCAGCGATTAAAAGAAAGCTCACTTCTTTATTCTTTATGAAAATATCTAGTTTTTCTTGAAACGCCTTGCGTTGTTCTTCATTGCCAATGGCATCGACCGATAGCTTGGTTATTGCCGTATGTAGGGAATCTATCATCGCTTTAGCGCGATCCAGATCCTGTCCCAGTTCATGCCGCACCTGTTTTACCTCACGAACTTTTTGCACTAACTCTTCTTGAGCGGTTCTATACCCTTCCGTAATACGATCTAACTTCTCTTGATTT
This sequence comes from Legionella sp. 39-23, assembly GCF_001897665.1. Classification (NCBI taxonomy): domain Bacteria; kingdom Pseudomonadati; phylum Pseudomonadota; class Gammaproteobacteria; order Legionellales; family Legionellaceae; genus Legionella; species Legionella sp. 39-23. The sequence continues at coordinate 27,983 of NZ_MKTO01000043.1, forward strand.
TGCTGCATTAAATCGCTTTGTCGTTCCACTCCTTCTTTAAGTGCACCGGAAACTTCTACCAATCCATCTTTGGTTTCAGTTAACGTGTCATTAATTCTAGCCGTGGCCATGACTTGTTTGTCAATCGCATCAATTTTCTTACTTAACTCTTCAATGTATGCTTTGAATTTTGCATTTTCTTCAGTAAATTTTTTAATTTCAATGGCTAATTGTTGACGGATAATATCCAGCGCATTAATGGTTAGCTCAAGCAGGTCAGCTAGGCCTAAAATGCCTTTTTGCAAGCTTTCGACCGCACTGGTACTGCATTTGTGATGATCATCAAGAATGATGCCTCCTGCTGCATAAGTAAGCGCAGTAACCCCACAAATTGCTAAAAGGAAACCAATATGCGCAACAATGCCCAGGATTAAGGTAGGAACCGTTAATGCGACTCCCCCAATAATTTTTTGCCACAGTGGTAATTCACCCCAGTATTCTGCAGCTCGCGAGAACATACTTGGATTTTTTTCCAGACTTTTGACGGTCTCCTGCAGACTTTTTCTGATTTGCTCAAATATTTCTTTAGTGATGGTAATTTTTACGAGCTTATCTTGTTCTGTCTCGTTAACAACCTTTAATTTACTGCGTATTATTTGTTCCGGCGTGTCTTCGACTGTTGCTGGTGTTACTTCTTGTTCTGTATCGAGATCGATAGGTAGTGCGGCTTCTTCGTCTACGGTGTGTATTTCTGCTGACTCGCCTAGTCTAACTTCCTGTTCCGTATCGAGATCAATTAATAGTCGAACTGCATCTTCGTTGGTAGCCATATAAATTCCCTTTTGTTGAATAATCTTCCTGTCCCTACTATTTTTAACCAGAATAACTTAAGAAAACAAGAAAAATTTGTTTTCAAGAGGTAACGATAATTTGCGAGGGTGTAAATTATAGCTTGAATAAGCAAAAACAATTCATTTGTTTTTAGATAAGTTGGGCTTTAAAGCCCAACTTAAATAAGTCGATTTACATTGCTAAACGAGTAGATTCGGTGCTGTCATTAGAATGAGCACACTCAGCAATTTTAGCAACAGCAGTTGCACCGGTACGGCCAAGCAGATAGAACGCAGCCACAAAGGGAGACAAAGCGGTTGCGATAGCAGCAGCCATTGTAGTTAAAGCAGCAAATGTGGTAACAAGAGCTGCTTTGGCAGCAACATCAAGTGCATCTTTTGCAGATTGTCTTGAGTCTTCTTTGCCTGCGCGTAAGCTATTTAATCCATAACCTGCAGCAGCAAGCAAGCTGCCAACAGTAGTCAAGGCAGCGACTACAGCCGTCAGTGCGGCAGCGCCGGTAACAAGAGTCAACGCGACAGGTGCACTAAGTGGCGAGGTTGCAACAATTGCGACTTCTCTTTTAGTATCCAGTCCCAGTTCTTCTAATAATTGATTTTTTCCGCCAAATGGAGTGAAAAATCCAGGTACATTTTGTTTTACAAATGTATATCCTTGCTCCATCGCACCTTTAAGTTTTGCTCTTGATTGCGCTTTATTTTCAGGGGTTCCCATGCATAAGTCAAATATGCTGTCTCCATCAGACGGTGGATTGCTTGGCACGCTAGATGCTTTTGCGTAAGTAGTGTGGCGAGGCGAGTATGTGTCGTCAAGCCCTTTTTTGTGCTCAAGGTGCCTTTCTGACTCTCGATTGTAATCTGCAGCGCTGCTTTTTGGTTCTTGATGTAACTTTGTGTACGACATACTAAACCCCTCAAGTTTGATTAAAATCGGGTCATGCTATTTAAAAAAAGGATCCAAGTCAAGTTGAGTTTATTTTGTTTTTTGATTATTTTACTCACACTTGACACAAAAGATGATTTTTTATGACCTATAGTATTGGCCAACGCTGGATAAGTAACACTGAAACCCAACTCGGTTTGGGGATTATTATTGATTTGAATGGTAGGCAGGTTAGTTTAAGCTTCCCTGCGGCGGATGAGGAGCGCATTTACTCTATAGATAGTGCGCCACTGAGTCGCATTATCTACAAAGAAGGTGAAGAGGTAACTACCTCGAACCAACAGAAAATGCAGGTTACGCGAGTAGAAGAGCGTCAAGGCTTGTTTTTTTATACTGGCGTCGACGATGCGGGTAATGAGCGGCAAATCAGTGAGGTTTCCCTTGATTGTTTTATCAAATTAAACACGCCAGAACAAAGATTGTTCAGTGGGTTACTGGATAAGTTAAATACTTTTAAATTAAGAATAGATACCCTGAATCATGTCAGCAGATTACAGCAATCTCCGGTTAGGGGGTTATTGGGCTCGAGAACCAGCCATTTAAAACACCAGGTTTATATCGCCAATGAGGTCGCACAACGCTATGCCCCACGGGTTTTACTTGCCGATGAGGTTGGGTTGGGTAAGACCATTGAAGCCGGCATGGTTCTTCATTATCAGTTAAGCACAGGTCGTGCCAACCGAGTCTTGATTGTAGTGCCGCAAACGTTGATCCATCAATGGCTGGTCGAGATGATTCGCCGGTTTAATTTATATTTTTCGATCATTGATGCCGAGCGCTATGAACTTTCCTATGAGTTAGATGAAGAAGACGGAATACAGATAGGTACGACACAAGAGAATCTTTTTGAAAACGAGCAACTGGTTTTATGCAGTTTGGACTTTCTCATGGACAATGAAAAAGCCCGCCAGCAAGCGCTGAGTGCTCAGTGGGATTTGCTGGTGGTTGATGAGGCGCATCATTTACATTGGTCTGAGGAAGAAATGAGCCCCGAGTATGAATGCGTTGAGGAATTAGCCAAACACAGCAAAGGCGTATTGCTTTTGACTGCAACACCAGAGCAAGCCGGAATTGCCAGCCATTTTGCCCGTTTGCGACTACTTGATCCTGCTCGATTTTATGATCTTTCGACCTTCAAAAAAGAAGAAGAGGGGTATCAGCAAATCAATGTTTTGGTACAAGAGTTGATGGCTTATGAGGAACAGGCGTCGGCAGAAACCCTGGATGTGGCACTTAAGTCGCAATTAGCTGCTTATTTGGGCGACATAACGGGTTTACAGGTAGGTCAGGTCATTAGCAATTTGTTAGATAGGCATGGAACAGGGCGTGTCCTATTTCGCAATACGCGTGCGGCAATTCAAGGCTTCCCTGAGCGCCAGGTACATGCATATCCGTTAGAGTGCCCTGCGATTTATTCTTCATTGGATGCGCAAAAAGGTCAGCGCAAGCTGTATCCTGAACAACTGTTGGATAAAGAGATCTGGCTGGAAAATGACCCGCGGGTGAAGTGGCTTGCAAACACCATTAACGCATTACATCCTCAAAAAGTGCTGGTGATTTGTGCTAAGGCAAATACCGCGATTGCGTTGGAGCTGTATTTAAAAGTAAAAATGGGCCTGCGCAGTACGTCGTTTCATGAGGGCTTATCAATTATTGAACGTGACCGTGCCGCAGCTTATTTTGCAGAGCAAGAAAACGGCGCGCAGACGCTTATTTGTTCTGAAATAGGCAGCGAAGGGCGAAACTTTCAGTTTGCACATCACCTGGTTTTGTTTGATTTACCTTTAAGTCCAGATTTATTAGAGCAACGCATAGGTCGGCTTGATAGGATTGGCCAACGACACACTATTGAAATCCATGTCCCTTATCTGCTGAATACGGTGCAGGAGAAATTATTTCGTTGGTATCACGAAGGAATTAACTTATTTACCCACAGCTGCTCTGTGGGTTTTACTCTTTATGAAGAATTTGAAGAGCAGTTATTACCTCTTCTTGATACAGTAGGTACACAACCACACGAGCTGGAACAACTGATTGCAGCAACAAAAGCGCGCGCAGAACAAATCAATCAAGCACTGCACGAAGGTCGTGATCGCTTGCTGGAGTTAAACTCCTGTAATACATCACAAGCAGAGGCATTGATTGCAGCGATTGAGGCCGAAGAAAATTGTTTGGAGTTAGAAAATTATATGGCGCAGGTATTTCAGGAGTATGGTATCGATCATGAATACCATTCTGAACATACGGAAATAGTGCGTCCCGGCGATCATATGAAAACAAGTCATTTCCCAGGATTAAAAGAAGACGGGGTGACAGTGACTTATTCTCGCGCTAAAGCGCTTGTGCGTGAAGATGTCGAGTTCCTAAGCTGGGAGCATCCCATGGTCAGCGAATGTATGGAAATGACGCTGGATTCCGAGTTGGGTAATGCAACTTTGGCCACTATCTCTATAAAAAGTATTCAACCTGGAACGTTGTTTTTGGAGTCCTTCTTTACAGCAAATTGTGCGGCGCCTAAAAAACTGCAATTGGATCGCTTTTTACCGCTTACACCAATTCGTGTCCTCATGGATATATCGGGAAAAAATCTTTCCAAGATATTGGATTACAAACAATTAAATCAAATGTGTGAACCCGTTAAACGCCATTTGGGTTATCCAATTATTCAGCAGATCCAAACCGATCTTGAAACCATTTTGACACAAAGCAAAAAAGTAGCAGAAGCACAACTGCAGGAAATCATAAAACAGGCTACAGTGCAGATGCAACAAAGCATTAGCCATGAAATCAATCGGCTGGAAGCATTAAAAAGGCTTAACCCCTCAATACGTGAGGATGAAATTGCTTATTATAAAAAACAGCTCGGTGAAAGTGCGGAATACATGCAGAGTACTGCTTTAAAATTACAGGCACTGCGCGTAGTTATTAATAAAATTTAGGCGCATGTATTTGTAGGTTTCAGTGCAACTGCTACCCACTCATGTAGCGGACAAAAATAACTCAATAAATGTAGGCTGGGCTGCTAAGCCCAGCATGTAACCATGCCGATGTGCGATAAGTTACTTGTTTTGTTGAGCGCTCAGTAATGGTGTTCATAATGGATATTTTGAAGAATAAGAATTAACTCAGTAAGTGCTGGGCTTAACAGCCCAGCCTACGTTTTTTTCGTCAATGAATTACCTAACACTTACAATTTCTGCCAAAGCGGTCGCCTCCTAAACTGGTTGTGCTTGCAGACCTTCGTAAGCTTCTTTCAATACCGATAATTTATTGCGTGTATCTGTATGAAAAAAACCAAAGTGTTCTGCAATGAATTTAGGGAAAGAGTCTCGATGCTTATCAATGAATGAGCTGTTTTCTGGATCATTTAATTCAGCCTGAATTTTTTGTGTAAATGCAGCAACCTGCTGTGTACGTGCTTGTGGTGGCAGCATTAAAAATTCAAGCGTAGTTTGATATAAGGAATGCACTAAATTATAAATATTATCGGCTTTGTCCTGGCGTTCAGCATCTGCTGGTTTTTCTTGTAGCATGGCGATGGATTTTACTTTCAACATGCTTAAGGCATAGCTAATTTTTTGATATTTTATTAGGTTCAAATCGGTTGGCTGCTCTTTATGGATAGTATCTATCTGTTTCCTTATTTGCTGAGCGAGATCATATAAAGTGCGTTCCTTTTGTTTGATAGCCAAAGCGTCATCTTCAGGTATTACTTCATGTAATAATGGTGCAATTGGTACCGAAGCTTTGCCTTGTTGGTCTGCACTCTTTTGTTCAGACGCCTTGACTGGTTGTAGCAGCTGGGCGATGGATTGAGGAAGCGCATACATTTTTTCGAAAAATTGAGCGACCGTGAGCATTTCATAAACCGCAGTCTTTGTTGCCGCTTCAGCTGGTTGGGCATGGTGATTTTTATAATCTTTAACTTGCGTACCCAGTTTTAACAGCATGTGTTCTACTGACTCGAGAACGGTGTCAATTTCTTTAGGGAATAGTCCTTCATTTGCAAGGCGCATGGTGTTTTTGTTGGCTTTAGAGATGGCAACAAATGCCTCTTTGACTTGTTTTAGATCGCCCTCAACTACCTTACATAAATTGTCGAGCACGGTAAAAATTTCAGTAAAATGTTGGGGGTCATTAATATAAATTGCCCCCAATTGCTCTATGCTGTGCAACAAGTGAGAGCAAAACGCTTGTAGGGAAATTATCGCATGAATCAAGTGGGCAAAATTTGCCATAATGACAGCTCGATCAAGTAACTCCTGATCTTCTTTAACGACAACAAATTCAGGTTTTTTTTCAGGACCTACTCTTTTGGTGTTAATAAAATTGCGTGAATTACTAAATACCTGTGCTATTGCTTTTAGCTCGTTGGCGAGCGTTTCTTTATCTTTGGCTGCTTTTTTTCTTTGTTGCAGAATGGATTTTGCCCAGTCAGTAAACGCAAAAAGATCAGCAGGTGCCATTATTCTTTTTTCTCGCAACATGGCACAAGGTCTTAATGATTTTAAATAGTATGCTGATAAGCCGGTGATCCAGTTTTTAAAAACGGATTCAGGTAAATTGATTTCATGATGTCTGCTGAGTATCGCCCCCAATACTTCAGATTTAATGTATTCTCTACGGACTATATTATTTTCCAGCTCATCAATAGCTGCGGTATCTGCTAAATCCTTTTTCTTTTCGGGTATAACCATTTTGACAAGGAGGCGTAACAAGCGATTACTGTCATCGAGACAGGTCTCTCTAAGCTCAGTGACCAATTCACGCAATGAAAGCGATTCTTTATGTCGGTCTAAGTGTTGTTTGGCATCCAATAAGTATGTATACACTGGTTGCAAACGTTTAAAGTGCTGGCTATTTTCTCTACCTTCTTTAGATGCATAATCATCAATAAAATCGGTGAGTGCGCCAAGATAAGCCGAATCAAAATCATACCCTTCGAAGCTTAAACATCTGTTTTGTAAGATGTTAAGTAAATAAGAAAGAACACCGGCCGTAGTATCATTATGATTGTCTCGGCTTAAATAATATTCTTTTAATTTTAAGATGGCATGCAGAATCGATTGTCTGTATGACGATAATTCAGGGGGTACTTGTGGGAGTTTTCTGCCTATTTCCTTGATTTCATCTATTGTATAGTGCAGGGAGTCTACTGATTTGGGATCATTTTCATGGGTGAATTTGAAAATGGGTGGGAAGCCTTGCACGACGCCATAACCAGGTATCTCAATTTTTTCCAAAAATCGTTTGCAACGTCGATTGATGTCTTCAATTTCTTCTCGATGCTTTTTTTCTTCATAGTGCTCCCATTTTTTGTGAGCAATTACGGCTACTGTTCCTGCACCCACGATCCCTAGGAGAACTAAACTTGCAATGGCATCCGGTTGTGACAAGCTAAGAGCACTGATACTGCTTAATCCATTTAATGCGCTGGTTACGGCCATAATTTTATCTCCATGTAAAATTTTAAGGCGCGCTATCTTAAAAGGTAGGTAGATAGAAAAAGCAATCTATAAAATTAAAAGACAGCTTGTATCTTATATGCAATTTGCACGCCAAGGAGTTTTTTTGGTAGTTGGAATGTGTAGAATGAATAGGATATGACTTTAATGGAGTCCTTTCTGAGACATTACCTTATGGAATATTATTTAGTTCTGTATCTCTTGATTTTATTTTTAGTCTCAGCTTTTGTTCATCATTTTTATAAAAAAAGCACCGGTTGCCAGGCAGTTGCCGGCAATATTGTGATGGCTATAGGAATTGTCTTGTTTGATGTCTTGCCTCAATTCCACTTTGTAACCCCTTTATTGAGACAGCTCATTATCATGGAGTTGTTGATTATTGGATTTTATTTGCTGTGCTTTTTTGTTAACTGTTCGATAGAAGGACGCTTTAATCTGTTTACTGCAAGCGCAATCAATCAATTCGGTATGGGTACTTGGGTAGCCGGCTCTTCAATTTTGGCGGTTTTATTTTTACAAGAATTTCCCTCCTGGCATATAGTGATTTGGACGTGTGCAAATTGCGCACTACTCATTTGGCCAATTTATATCATTATTTCTTTAAGGAATTTACAGCGTATTTTTTTAAAAAAAATAAAGCTGCATACAGGGAGTATTTTGCTCCTCACCGTCAGTACTCAAGCACTCGCATTACTGATGCATCTATTGTTTGCACCGACAATCCCCATTTTAATAAGCCAAGGATTAATCATTTTGGGTTATTTATTCTATATCATTGGCGGCATCATTATTGGGAAGTATTTGCTTACATGTACAAAGAAACGTTTGTTTTTAGGTTGGGATAACAGCAATAGTATCCTTCATGGCGCGCTGTCCATCTCAGGCTTGGCAAGTACGGTGACGCAGGCTCTTAGTGATAAGGTAATTCTTAATACATGGATTCTTGCAACAAGTCTATTATTTCTTGTTGAAGGGATGAGTTTAATCAAAATGTATCATCGCATAAAAATTGCGGGTTTTCTTCACGGTATTTTTGTTTATAATCTTTCACAATGGACGCGAATTTTTACTTTGGGGATGTATTATTCATTTTCTTTTGCTTTATACAAACACAATATAGACAGCAATTTTATAATAAATGCTGTGATAATGTATGGAAAATATATTGTATTAATAATTTTGTTGTTTGAGGTATTTCTTTTTTTACAGGATAAGTTAAGTAATTTAAATGGCGCCATAAAAATTACAGCAACTTAATGATTTTTGAATTGTGTAGTACAAAAGGATAAGTCTACTCATGAATCAGCAAATTAAAAAAATTGCAATAGACCTGTTGCATTCAGCCGGAATTATGCCCAACGGGAATGAAGCTTGGGATATTCAAGTGAATAACGAAGAGTTTTACTCGCGTATTTTTAATGAGGGCTCTCTAGCACTAGGTGAGACTTATATGGATGGCTGGTGGGATTGTAAAAGTCTCGACCAATTCTTTGCGCGTATTCTGCGAGCGCAACTGGATCAGAAGGTGAAAGCCGATAAATGGTTATGGCCAAAATTAATTTGGCTGAAGTTGATTAACCATCAATCTAAAAAACGTGCTCTTGAAGTAGGTAGAACGCACTATGATTTAGGCAATGAATTATTTAAATCCATGTTAGACAGTCGTATGAATTACACCTGTGGCTACTGGAAAAATGCCAATGATCTCGATACGGCACAATTGAATAAATTGGAATTAAGCTGCCAGAAGTTAAAATTTGAAGCAGGGATGCGCGTATTGGATATAGGCTGTGGATTTGGCGCTTTTGCTAAATATGCTGTGGAAAACTATGGTGTCAATGTTGTAGGAGTCACCATATCTAAAGAACAGTATGAGTATGCAAAACAAAATTGTGCTGGCTTGCCAATTGAAATTCGTTTACAGGACTATCGAGATATTCATGAGCAGTTCGATCGTGTGGTTTCTTTAGGCATGTTTGAACATGTAGGTTATCGAAATTATCGAGTGTATATGCAAAAAGTGCGTGAATGTCTTAAAGACGATGGTTTGTTTTTGTTGCATACAATTGGTGGAAATCAAACGACCAAAACAGTTGACCCCTGGATTAACAAATATATATTCCCTAATGGTATGATTCCGTCTATGGAGCAAATCAGCACCGCTTCTAACGGATTATTTATTATGGAAAACTGGGCGAACTTTGGTGCTTATTATGACAAGACGTTAATGGCGTGGCATGAGCGTTTTGAAGAAAATTGGGACCATTTAAAAGAACAATATGACCAACGTTTTTATCGTATGTGGCGCTATTATTTATTAGCCTGTGCGGGCTCTTTTCGTGCTCGCTCGAACCAGTTATGGCAAATTGTTTTTTCCAAAGAAGGTATCTTGGGCGGGTATCAAGAGCCTTTATTTACAGGTATTAAAAAAAGGGAGCCTGGAAATAAAAAAACAGTAAGGAATCTTGAACTGTCATAAAAAAGACGCTTAATCAATATCATTGTAGCCTGGGTGCAAGGAAGTGAAACCCAGGTTTCGGTCTTGCGGACCGTCACCCAGGCTGTTCTTAAGTTGATGCCAGGATACCATGCAGTATCCCTCAAACAGCAATTAGTGCTTCTTGGCAAATACCATACGTAAATGACTATTGATGGTTTCGATTGCACTACGACATGCTGGAGTATCAATGAGATCATTGAGCATAACGAAATCGTGAATTGTACCGTGATGACGAATTCCGGTGACGGGAACACCTGCGGCATTAAGCTTGTGCTCATACGCCTCACCTTCATCGCGTAATACGTCACACTCACCATTAATGACTAATGCGGGTGGCAATCCTCTGAGTTGATCTACTGACGCTTGCAAAGGACATGCAGTGATTTCTTTTCTTTTTGCTTTATCAGGTAGATAATTATCCCAAAACCATTCCATGGCTTTCTTCGTTAACCAGGGACCTTCAGCAAATTCTTTGTATGAAGCGTTTTCAAAATTGGCATCAGTTACTGGATAAATAAGTACTTGATAATCAATTTTAGGGCCTCCACGCTCTTTAGCAAGAAGGGTCATGACCGCGGCCATGTTACCACCAACACTATCGCCAGCAACTGCTAAACGAGAAGTATCGAGGTTGAATTCTTTGCCATGCTCTGCAATATATTTCAATGCCGAATAATCTTCTTCAATTTGTGTTGGGTATTGCGCTTCTGGAGCTAAAGAATAATTAACAAACACGATGGCAGCGTGAGCGCCTACGGCAAGTTCGCGCACAAGACGTCCGTGAGTTTGCCAATCACCAAAAACCCAGCCTGCACCATGATAGAACATGACCACGGGTAACTTTTCTTTGGATCCTTTAGGGCGAACGATGCGAATGTCTACTTTACCTTTGGCATGTTGAATTGCACGATCTTCAATATCTACCTCGGGTTTTTCTTTTGTGGCAGGCAATTCTTGTAATTTATCAAAAATGGCTCTTCCTTCTTTAACCGGAAGATCATAAATTGGTTTACCACCAGCTTTCTTGATTTTTTCAACGAAAGCCCAGGTTTTGGGGTCTATACGTTTACTTAGATCCATTTTTTCTGTCCTCATGGTTGAAGTTTAAACACTATTTCATTTTTTCTTTCTATGAATAATATGAAGCCAAGCCGTCACTTTTGTTAACAGGACAAAATAAGTATAGACAATTTGGAGATTTTTGTTCTTTTTAATAAAAAAACTAAAAAATGAACGAGTTAGCGATTTTGGTTCAGAAAGAAAAAAAGGATTGAGAACGTCATCCCCGTATATGTAGACAATTTGTGACACCGTAGGCTGGGCTCCTGTATAGCCGGGGACATCCCTGACACTGTTCGGGGACATCCTTGACACATGAGTTGAGAAAAAA
>NZ_MKTO01000044.1:0-5638 GCF_001897665.1 Legionella sp. 39-23
AGGTGGTACTAATTTAGGGGAAAGGTCATGTTCATAATCAGTGGCCTTGAAATAGCTCTTAAAGGATTAGGGGGTAATCCCCCCGAAAAATAACTGGTGCCAAAAGTAGAATTTTCTCGTAAACTATATACAGGATACTCTTATGAAAAAATCAAAATTTACAGACACTCAAATCCAATCAATTCTAAAACAAGCTGAAGCTGGCACGCCTGTTTCGGAGCAGCGCGTAGATTCTTGAAGACTTTAGGATTTGAGAGAAATTCAGTGACCATGCGTTAGAGCTAATTATTAAAAACAACTGCAATAATAATGACTAACACACCAAGTGCTTGGCGAAAATAGTTAACCCCACTTGTTATCTCTAGCCATGCCCAGGTAAAGATAAAGCCAAAACTGAGCAAGTTAAAAAAATTATGGATTTTTGGTTGATAATTGCTCCAAAGCAAATTCAATATTGTAAGTATCAGCCAGCAAATGAGTGGCAAATTAGGTGCTTGGAATATAACAATCTGGTCTTTACTGTTTTTAAAAAAATCTAGAAATTTAAACATGTCTTAATTTCCTGATATCAAATTTGTTTACCGATTTTACATGAACCCCTATCTTGGGTGATGCCCATTGAATAAGCAATATCTTTCCTAAATCTATAAATGTGGCTTGTGCATTATTTAAATTCTTAAAAGTAAGTACATAAACGTGTTCCTTTATTTCTAAGCTACCATTTTCAACTAAATCGGATAAATCGACGATCATTGTTCATTGATGTTTATTAGGCTTTAATAAAATAGTAGAGGTAGTTACACGAGGATTAGAATTTTTATCATTAAAATTACACATTTTACATACCAATATAATAGGCTCATTATTTGTACAGGATGTTGAAGCATTTAAGGTACAAGTTAATAATAATTTTGTAGGGCAATTTAACAGTCTTATCATCTCGCCACCAAGATTAATTATTTCTAATTGTAGTTTCATTTATAATACCCTATTTGGGGTAGATAACGTACCTTATCCATCACAAACAGGGTATGATGAGGGAAAAGTAAAAAAGAGACCTTATGAATTTACTGGATCGCTCAAATTCAAAAAATCAAAAGTTTGTGATAGATAAGATTTTTCATCCTTTGGATGTCCATTTTGACACTAATTCGCTATCAGCTTGGTTGTCGTATTATTACTCAGTTCATGTCAATGGAGCACCAGAAAAAACAGAGCAAGCAAAAAAGAAGGACATCTCTAAATTCATTCAATTTTTCCAAATGGAAGTAGGGCATGACTTAGTGGATAGTTGGACCCCTGCAGTAAGTAAACATTTTCAAAAGAACTTAATAAAGACGATTTCGGAAAAAACAGGAAAACCTTACAAGGCAACGTCAATTAATCGCACGTTAGCAACTATACGTCATATCGGGCGATGGTTGCATCAACAACGACCATTACTGGCAGGTGACCCCTTAGCTCAGGTTAAAGATTTACAAACGGATGCTCCAGATTGGAATGGATTGACGTCAAGACAATTAATGCGATTAAAATCAGCGTGTGAACAGCGTATTAAAAGTTGCACTCGCAAAAATCAAAATCCATTAATGGAAACCGCTTTATTTTACATGCTTCTTGGAACAGGTCTTCGTGAGTCAGAGGTTGTTTCTTTAAATGTTGGTCAGTATCGACAAAAAGGGTTGTACGATGTTCTACGCCATAAGTCGAAGCGAATTAGTCAAAAAATTCCATTACCACAAGAGAGCAGGGAATATTTGGAGCAATATTTGGAACAAAGGGATGCACAAGATGATGAGCCATTATTTTTAACAAGATATGGGACTCGATTACAAACCTTAGATGTTTATCGAATATGCCAGCGCGTATTAAAACAAGCCTTAGCATTTTTACCAGAGCAAGAGCAATTTGAATTTACACCCCATAAGCTCCGGCATACTTTTTTAAAGAAAGTCACTGATAAGCATGGTGTGCATTTTGCCCAGGAGCTAAGTGGCAATGTTTCTATTAAAGAAATATTTCGCTATGCTAAACCCAGCCAAGAAGAGATTCAATCGACAATTGAAGCGTTGTTTGAGCATTAATAAAAGGGTGGGGATTATATTTCTTCTATTAATACATGTGGTGCTTTTCATACTTGTTGTAGGTTTAAATAGTACCTAAGATGGAGGAAGGGTCTATTATGATAATTGCAAATACTCTATTCCAAGATCTTAAAAGTGAATAAAATATGCTAATAGAAGTTTCAATCCGTTGAAGCATTACTCTTCGATAGGAGGAGTGCACCAAAGCCTAGGGATTGGTCTATATTCGAACTTATTTTTTATCTCGAGAATTTATTCTGGATATTTTTAGTCTTTTAACTTCATTATGTACTTCAATTAAAAAGCTCAGACAAGTTAAAGTGACAATATGCAGTCCCATCGCATCACTATCATTATCTTTCCACAGAAAATGTTTATCTAACTTATGAAGGAAGAGAGCATTATATAAATGCTTTAAGTTTCTAATTTCCGTATCTCTTTTAGGGTGTTGTAAATTATGAGCAATTTTGTTTCTGAAGGAAGATAGTTTTTTTATTATTGTCCATATTTTATCGTCTGAATATGATAATGAGGCAGCTTGAGCAAACTTACATATAGTTGCAAGACTAATATTATCATCTTTAAAATATTTGGGGTGAAAGAAATAGTCTTTAACAATTTCATTGAGTTGCTGCTCAATCAGTATATTAGATTTTATAACGGTTGAGTCTACTTCATTCATTTCTGGGTGGCGTAATGCCCTTAGGGAGTCTGATGACATGGTAATCGACATAATTATATTCATTTTAGAATGGTAATTAATAATATAAAACACTTAATTGAGATATAACAGCAAATAGGAGGAGGGTAGGGGTATTTTATTAATCTTTGAATTCTGTTTTGAGGAATAGTAGGATAAAAGCCCAGGATGTCACTTTCAGAAGACTATGACAATAGCTAAAAGTCATTAGCTAAAAGTCATTGTCAATAAATCTTTAGTGCCGCTTACACTAGACTGGTTTTTTGCGATAAAAATTAAGAACATATCGATAAGGCAATATCATTTTTCATTATTAAAGGATGTTGTTCATTGACAGCGACTTCAGGTAATTTACTATCCATTGATATTGAGTTCAACCTCAAGAAGTCATTGTCAATGAAGTCTGACTCTGCTTAAACACTGGGTTTTTATTGTCACTGTCTTCTGAAAGTAACAAAATCTTGAAACTTTTTAATTAAGTCCGGGGCACTGATGACACCCTCTTTTGGGTATAAGAGGATGTCTTTTTAATGCTTTAGAAGTGTAGCTCGATGTAGCAATGCAGTAGCATCTATATTGCTACATAATTAGAGGATAACTACAAGGAGAACAATAGGACTAACCTGTTGTATTTATTGAGTTCATCAAGATTTAGGACGCAGCAATGCTTTGGTTTAAGCCTGAACTGTTGCAATGTAGCAAAAGTAGCAATGATTGGGATTCGATTCCGATTATTTGCACCAGGGATTAAGAGTTATAAGAGTTTTATTTCCAGTTTTAATAAGGCGAATGTGCTGATGCTCCACCAGTGTTTCCAAGGCATTGTCCCTCTGTTCCTTGTTACGCAATGGACCAAATTGCAAAATGTCGCGGGGCGTTGTGGTTTGTGGTCTTTGCTGCAAGAGCCAGACAAGCAACTTTCGGGCGTCCTCAAGACTTGGCTGGTTTGATTGTGGTTCTAACAAGCGTCTTGCCTCGCTTAAGTACCAATTCATTAGAGTAATGGCTTGCTCGATGTGCTCCACACTAATATCCCCTGTTTTTCCTGAAAAAAGATGGAAGAGGGCAGCAAGACGCACTGCGTTTTCAGCCGCTTTGCTGGCAAAATCTTTGATTTCCATCCATTGCCCTTGGGCAGTCAATCCGGCTTCAATGCTGTTAAAAAACCCAATCCATAAGTGCTTTGCTTGAGGGTTCATTTTGAGGATGGGCAGGTTAATACACCCTGACTGGTTTAAGCGTTGGGATTGATCCAGACAATCGGTAATGCGTTGCTCGTATTCCTTTAAACCGTCCAGTTGTTCCGGTGGTTCTTGATAAAATCGCGTTCCCATGGAGCTGTCTGGGTAGGCGATCAGACAGCGTGCCAAAAAACCACTTTGGCGGCTGATTCCAGTAGCTTGACTTACCATCTGATCCAGTAATAGGGGTTGCATCATCAGGTTTAAAGTAAGGCGTCTGTGCTCAATGATAAAGCTTTGTGAGGTCTTGCGATGTGCTGCAAAAGATTTCCCTTCCCATAAACGATTGAGTAAGGCCACAAATCGCATGGGGTTGGATTGCATGCTGTGACTGCCAAGAATAATGCCTGCCTCATCCGACCAAAGTGAGGCACTCGGCCAGCCGTGAGCCAAATGGATTGCCAAGGCTTCTTGGGTTGCATCTTCAAAGTAGAGGGTGGGTTGTATGGGAATGTCCGGCTCCTGGTGAACTAAATCATCGAGTAAATCTTTGTAATAATCGCTGTCTTCACCGGAATAGACGGTACGTTTGATTTGGGTAAGCAGTCCATCTCGTTCCATCTGCCAGGCTTTATGTTGGGTTAATGCGCTCAATCGTTCCGGTTCTCGTTTTTTACGCACCACGGCTTCCCATTGGCGGATGGCTTTAGAAAACACATTATCAGCAGCACTTTTGCGCTCACCAGAACTTGCGATGACCAGAAAATACAGTGACACAGGGCTAACCAGGTAGCTGTCACGAGCCACATTGGCAAGGCTTTGGCATGCTAAAGACAGATTAGCTAGAGCGCAACAAGCGACTAATGATAGAGGTTGTTGCCCATAACATTGATAGGCATTGACCACTTGTTGCAGAGTATTGGGTAACGCATCAAACGGGTATGGGGTTTCATTGTTTAACTCATGGGTTAGTGGAACAGGAGGATTCCAAGAGTCTGTTTGATTTTTTTTCTGGGAGAGTAAGTCTGACTGTTCTATGGTTGTACTGGACATTAACTGCCGATTATTAAAGAGAAGTTAGAGGGTATTTTACGCGCAGACCCTAACCGTTGTAAAATCAGCTTTAGTTATCAATTATTGTGATGAAGGGTTTATGTTTATTGGTTGACCAAACCTACAGCACTCATCAAATCACCTTTAGGTAGAACATGGAACTTTTAGATAAAATTAGCGCTTTGGAGGAAGAAGCCTCTCAATTTGGGTTCAAGTGGCAAAGTGCAGACCAAATCATGGATCAAATTCACAGTGAGTGTGATGAAATCAAAGAGCACCTGGAGCATGACTTTTCTAAAGCGAATCAAACCGCTTTGCAAGAAGAAATTGGCGATTTACTCCACGCGGTGTTTTCCCTATGTATTTTTTGTAAGTTAAGTCCCCGAGTAACCCTTGGACAATCATTGACTAAATTTGAAAGGCGATTACGAGCGGTTAAACTGATTGCTGAGGAACGTGAATTAATTAACCTGGAAGGCCTGCCCTTTGAAGAGCTGATGCATATTTGGGATAAGGCTAAAGAGTTAGTTGGGTAACGGTGTTTTTTGTTTTGTGCCTGTGCGCAGCTGTAAATGCCATTGATTTGAGTTCATCCTTGAACTCGCTAGTGTCTCAACATC
>NZ_MKTO01000045.1:0-51269 GCF_001897665.1 Legionella sp. 39-23
GCACCTATTGCAATGGACGAAGGTTTACGTTTCGCAATTCGGGAAGGTGGCCGTACTGTTGGCGCCGGTGTTGTTGCGAAAATTATCGAGTAGTAAGTTAAATTGTTTTGGCATGAATTAGATAAATTCATGCCAACTAATTTAGGCCAGTAGCTCAATTGGCAGAGTGGCGGTCTCCAAAACCGCAGGTTGGGGGTTCGATTCCCTCCTGGCCTGCCAACATACAAGTGAATATGAAAAGTTCTAACGAAAATCAGGGTAATACTAAAGATATATTATCATGGATGTCTGTAGTTCTTATAACTGCAGCGGCATTTTTTTGCACATATTACTATTCTTTTTCAGGTCCCATTCAGTCGATAATATGGCTTGCGTGGTTTTTGTTGTCTTTATTCTTTGCCTATATGACATCAGCAGGCAAGCAAGTATTTAAATTTGCTCAAGAGTCAAAAGTTGAATTGTTAAAAGTCGTTTGGCCTACCCGGCAAGAAACGATACAAACTACAACCATTGTAATTGTTATGGTCGCAGTAACCGGATTTATACTCTGGGGAGTAGATTCGGTGATGATGTGGGCAATTGCTAAAATAACGCATTTAGGGTGAATTCGGTGGAAGAGCACAAATCGAAACAATGGTACGTTGTACATGCCTATTCAGGTTATGAAAATTTCGTTATGCGTGAAATCAAATCTCGTGCACAGCACCATAATTTAGAAGATAGAATTGGTGAGGTTGTGGTCCCTTCAGAAGAAGTTGTTGAAATGCGTTCGGGCCAAAAGCGCAAGAGCACACGTAAATTTTTTCCTGGCTATGTTCTAGTAAACATGGTTATGGATGATCAAACTTGGCATATGATAAGAGCAATTCCTAGGGTTTTAGGTTTTATTGGCGGAACCAGCCAGACTCCCACACCTATTACTGATAAAGAAGCTCGTGCGATTATGCAGCGCGTTGAAGATGGTGTTACCAAACCAAGACCAAAAATTCTCTTTGAACCAGGTGAAGTGGTTCGCGTCAAGGAAGGACCATTTGTTGACTTTAATGGAGTCGTTGAAGAAGTCAATTATGAGAAAAACAGATTAAGAGTAGCGGTGTTGATTTTCGGACGCTCTACTCCAGTAGAACTTGAATTTAGTCAAGTAGAGAAAACTTAGTTCGCTAAGGTGCCCTGAGTAAATTTTTCTAAACATAAAAGTTTATAAAGATTTACTCAGGGCTATTTTGTGTAAAAGGGGAGCTAAAGCGAATAAAGAAATTTATATGTTCTTTATCATGCTAAGCGTATGACCCATAAGGAGTAAACATGGCAAAAAAAGTAGAAGCATATATTAAGTTACAAATTCCAGCGGGTAAAGCAAACCCAAGCCCACCGGTAGGCCCAGCTTTGGGACAACGTGGTGTTAACATTATGGAATTCTGTAAAGCGTTTAACGCCGCTACACAACAAATGGAGCAAGGATTACCTACTCCAGTTGTAATTACTGTATATAGTGATCGTAGCTTCACCTTTATTACTAAAACACCACCAGCTTCAGTTCTTCTGAAAAAAGCTGCTGGTATTCAAAGTGGAAGTGGTACACCTAACACTAAGAAAGTGGCAAAACTTAACGTCAAGCAACTTGAAGAAATTGCGAAGATTAAGGAACCTGATTTAACTGCAGCAAGTTTAGCAGCCGCAGTGAGAAGTATTGCAGGTACTGCACGCAGTATGGGTATTGACGTTGAAGGTTTAGAATAAGGGGGTTGCCATGGCTAGAGTATCTAAGAAACAAAAAAAGATTTTAGAGACAATTAAACAAAACCATTTATATAGTGCTAGTGAAGCAATCAATCTTTTAAAGCAATTTGCTTCAACTAAATTTCGTGAAAGTTTAGATATAAGCGTTAATTTGGGCGTTGATCCTCGTAAGTCAGATCAAGTAGTTCGTTCATCAACTAACTTGCCTAAAGGTACTGGAAAAGTGGTACGTGTAGCTGTATTTGCACAAGGTGAAAATGCAACTAAAGCCAAAGATGCTGGTGCTGATATTGTTGGTTTTGAAGATCTTGCTGATAAAATCAAAGGTGGTGTGATGGACTTTGATGTGGTCATTGCTACACCTGATGCAATGCGCATAGTTGGTCAGTTAGGTCAGGTTTTAGGCCCAAGAGGCTTGATGCCAAACCCAAAAGTTGGAACAGTTACAACTAACGTTGAAGCAGCTGTTAAAGATGCAAAATCAGGTCAGGTACGTTATAGAACTGATAAGAATGGTATCATTCATTGCACAGTAGGAAAGGTTGATTTTGCTGCTGAAGACATCATTGAAAACATGATTGCTTTAATTAATGACCTGAAGAAAGCGAAGCCTACTTCGTCAAAAGGCCAATATTTAAAGAAAATATCTTTATCTACAACAATGGGACCTGGTATAGCTATTGATATTTCGTCAATACCTGTGTAACATATCCACCCATTTTTTAGGAATTCACGGCATAGATTTGGTTCCATGCCGTCGAAGACCGCAGGTGCTAACGCTTAATTTCCTGCGCAGACGGTGAACCGGCTCCAATTTAATAAAAGAGACGGCCACCATAACTGGCAAATCCTTGCGATTTGTATACATTAGGAGGTCAGTAACGTGACATTAAATTTAGCTGAAAAGAAAGCTGTTGTTGAAGAAGTGACTGCGGTCGCCTCAAAGGCTATTTCGGCAGTAGTTGCTGATTATCGTGGTTTAACTGTTAATCAAATGACGCATTTACGTAGTGAAGCACGTAAATCTGGTGTTTATCTTCGTGTTGTAAGAAACACTTTAACAAGAAGAGCTTTTAAAAACACTGAATTTGAATGCTTGAACGACTTGCTTGTTGGCCCGTTGTTCATTGCGCTATCACTGGAAGCACCTAGTGATGCTGCAAGACTACTTAAAGAATTCACTAAAACATTTGATAAACTTGAAGTCAAAGCATTATCAGTAGGCGGAAAAGTATATAAAGCAGATCAAATTGATGCTGTTGCAAGCTTGCCGACTCGTGATGAAGCGATTGCCAAGTTGATGTATGTGATGAAAGCGCCAGTTGAGAAATTTGTCAGAACTCTTGCTGAGCCACATGCTAAATTAGTTAGAACCTTAGCAGCAGTAAAAGATAAAAAAGCAGGTTAAATCTCATTTAATCATTAAATTAATTTTAAATCAGGAGCTAGTAATGGCTGTGTCAAAAAATGATATTTTAGAAACCATAGCAAACATGTCTGTTATGGAAGTTGTTGAGTTAATTGAAGCAATGGAAGAAAAATTCAATGTTTCTGCTGCCGCTGCTGCTGTTGCAGTTGCTGCTCCAGCTGCTGCTGCTGCCGCTGCTGAAGAACAAACTGAGTTTACAGTTGTTATGACCAGCTTTGGTGCAAACAAAGTAAACGTAATTAAAGCAGTTCGTGGCATTACTGGTCTTGGCTTGAAAGAAGCTAAAGACTTAGTAGAAGGTGCTCCTTCAACTATTAAAGAAGCTGTATCTAAAGACGAAGCTGCTAACATCAAGAAAGAACTTGAAGAAGCTGGTGCTTCAGTAGAAGTTAAATAATAAAGTTATATCAGTGAGATAGGACCCAGCCATGGTTTCATGGCTGGGTTTACGTGTTTGAAGTCATCAATAATTTACAGAGGAAACACCATGGCCGTTGCAGAAGCTAAACCTCAATATTCGCATGCTGAGAAAAAACGATTTCGCAAAAGCTTTGGTACGCAGGCCGATAAAATGGCAATACCAAATCTGCTTGAAATTCAATTAAAATCTTACAGAGATTTTCTTCAGGCTGATAGCAAGTCAAACGAACACTTTAATACAGGATTGCATGCTGCATTTTCTTCTGTGTTCCCCATCGAAAGTTTTTCTGGCAATGCACGATTAGAATATGTTGGTTACAAATTAGGTGAACCAGCATTTGACGTCCGTGAATGCAAATTGAGAGGCTTAACTTATTCTGCTCCACTAAGGGTTAAAATTAGACTTGTTGTTCTTGATAAAGATGCAAGCGAAGATCCTAAGCCAATCAAAGACATTAGAGAACAAGATGTTTTTATGGGTGAAATTCCCTTAATGACTGATGTAGGTACATTTGTAGTAAATGGTACCGAGAGAGTTGTTGTTTCTCAATTACATCGTTCTCCAGGTGTTATATTCGAACATGATAAGGGCAAAACCCATTCATCTGGTAAGTTATTATATTCCGCACGCATTATACCCTATCGTGGTTCTTGGTTAGATTTTGAATTCGATCCAAAAGATTGTGTTTATGTGCGAATTGATAGAAGACGTAAACTTCCTGTTAGTATCCTTTTAAGAGCTTTAGGATATGAAACAGAAGATATCCTTAATGAATTTTTTGAAATGACTAGCTGCCATCTTAAAAATGGCGAATATCATATTGATCTTATTCCTCAGCGTTTACGAGGTGAAATTGCTTCATTTGATATTCATGTTCCTGAAACTGGGGAACTTATTGTAGAACAAGGTAGAAGAATCACTGCACGCCATATTAAACAAATGGAAAAGTCTCAGATGAAAGATCTGATCGTGCCACGTGACTACTTGATAGGAAAAACATTAGCAAAAAATGTAATTGACACTTCTACTGGAGAGTTTATTGCTCAAGCAAATGATGAGGTAACTGATGAGTTGCTTGATCTAATGGCTTCAAATGGAATCCATGAATTAGATATGATTTATACAAATGATCTTGACCATGGTTCTTACATATCAGATACATTGAAAATTGATCCTACTTCAAGTCAACTTGAAGCACTTGTTGAAATTTATCGTATGATGCGTCCTGGTGAGCCACCAACTAAAGAAGCTGCCGAAGCGTTATTTAAAAATTTATTTTTTGTTGATGAGCGTTATGATTTATCAGCTGTCGGTAGAATGAAGTTTAACCGACGAGTTGGAAGAAAAAATGATGATGGCCCTGGAACTTTGACTAAAGAAGACATCCTGGCTGTTATCAAGACCTTGATCGACATTAGAAATGGTATTGGTATGGTTGATGATATCGACCATCTTGGTAACCGACGTGTTCGAAGCGTTGGTGAGATGACTGAAAACCAATTCAGAGTTGGCCTTGTACGTGTTGAAAGAGCGGTGAAAGAGCGTCTGAGTTTGGTTGAATCCGAAAACCTTATGCCACAAGATTTAATTAATGCCAAACCTGTTTCTGCTGCAATTAAAGAATTTTTCGGCTCAAGTCAGTTATCACAGTTTATGGATCAGGTTAACCCACTATCTGGTGTTACTCATAAGAGAAGGGTTTCTGCATTAGGCCCAGGTGGTTTAACACGTGAGCGAGCAGGTTTTGAGGTTCGTGACGTACATACAACACACTATGGTCGTGTTTGTCCAATTGAAACTCCTGAAGGTCCGAACATTGGTTTGATCAACTCATTGTCTGTTTATGCTAGAACGAATGATTATGGATTTATTGAAACTCCATGTCGTAAAGTAATTAATGGTCGTGTAACTGACGAGATCGAGTATTTATCTGCTATTGAAGAAGTTGATCAATATATTGCGCAATCAAGTGTAGCTCTTGATAAAGATGGAAACATACTTGCAGACTTAGTTCCATGTAGACATCAAAACGAATTTTCGTTAACTACACCGGATAACATTAACTACATGGATATTTCTCCAAAGCAGATCGTATCTGTAGCGGCGTCCTTAATTCCATTCTTAGAACATGATGATGCGAACCGTGCTTTGATGGGATCAAACATGCAGCGCCAAGCAGTACCCACTTTGCGTTCTGAAAAACCTCTAGTAGGTACTGGAATGGAACGTATCGTTGCTTCAGATTCAGGGGTTTCTGTTGTTGCAAAACGTGGTGGAATTATTGATCTTGTTGATGCATCACGTATCGTAGTTCGCGTGAATGATGATGAGACTACAGCCGGTGAAACTGGGGTTGATATTTATAACCTAACGAAGTATTTTCGCTCCAACCAAGATACTTGTATTAACCAACGTCCTATAGTTAATACCGGTGATCTCATTCAACGAGGCGACATTTTAGCAGATGGTCCTTGTACTGATATGGGTGAGTTGGCGTTAGGTCAGAACTTACTGGTTGCCTTCATGCCTTGGAATGGATATAACTTTGAGGACTCCATTCTCATATCTGAGCGTATCGTACAAGATGACCGATTCACTACAATTCATATAGAAGAACTAACATGTATTGCTCGTGATACTAAATTAGGTACTGAAGAAATCACTGCAGATATTCCCAATGTTGGTGAATCAGCACTTTCTAATTTAGATGAGTCTGGAGTAGTGTTTATTGGTGCAGAAGTTAAAGCAGGCGATATCCTTGTTGGAAAAGTGACTCCAAAAGGTGAAACACAACTTACTCCTGAAGAGAAGTTGTTACGCGCTATTTTCGGAGAAAAAGCTTCTGATGTTAAAGACTCTTCGCTTCGCGTTCCATCAGGAATGAACGGTACTGTTATTGATGTACAAGTATTTACACGCGATGGCTTAGAAAAAGACGCACGTGCAAAAAGTATTGAAGAGGAACATCTAGCGCGAGTCCGTAAAGACTTAGTTGATGAGCGACGTATTCGTGAAGAAGACATCTACCATCGTGTGGCTAATATTATTGTTGATAAAGTAGCAACAGGTGGTCCAGGAAATCTGAAACCAGGTTCTAAAATAAATCAAGAATACTTGGATAAAATTGGCAGAGATAAGTGGTTTGATATTCGTCTTGAAAATGATGTTTTAAGCCAACAATTAGAACAACTTTCAAAACAACTTGAAATGTTGTCTAAAGAAATGGAAAAACGCTTTAATGACAGTCGTAAAAAAATTATTCAGGGTGATGATCTTGCTCCGGGTGTTTTAAAGATTGTTAAAGTATATCTTGCTGTAAAAAGACGCATCCAACCTGGCGATAAGATGGCTGGTCGACATGGAAACAAAGGGGTTATTTCTATTGTTGTTCCTGTCGAAGATATGCCACATATGGAAGATGGTACATCAGTAGATATCGTTCTTAACCCATTGGGCGTACCTTCGCGTATGAACATTGGACAAGTACTGGAAACTCACCTTGGTTTGGCTGCTAAAGGTTTAGGTAATAAGATTGCACAAATGTTAGATTCACGACAAAGTGCAGCTGAAATTAAATCTTTCTTGAGTAAGATTTACAACCATGACGGTGTCCAAAGAGTTCATTTAGAATCTCTTAATGATGAAGAGCTATTCAGATTGGCGGACAATCTACGTGCAGGTGTCCCAATGGCAACGCCTGTGTTTGATGGCGCTTCTGAAGAAGAAATAAAAAGCATGCTACAGCTCGCAGATTTGTCTTCTGATGGTAAAACCTTCTTAGTTGATGGTAGAACCGGAAGCAAATTTGATAACCCAGTTACTGTAGGTTACATGTACATGTTAAAACTAAACCATTTAGTTGACGATAAGATGCATGCTCGTTCAACTGGCTCATATAGCCTAGTAACACAACAACCGCTAGGTGGTAAAGCTCAGTTTGGGGGACAACGCTTTGGGGAGATGGAAGTATGGGCTCTCGAAGCATATGGTGCAGCTTATACATTACAGGAAATGTTGACTGTGAAATCAGATGACGTTGGTGGTAGAACAAAGATCTACAAAAATATTGTCGATGGCGATCATCGTATGGACCCAGGAATGCCTGAATCTTTCAATGTATTGTTGAAAGAAATCCGTGCATTGGGAATAGATATCGAACTCGACCACGATTAATTTTCAGCGTTTAATACTGATTAACAAATTTTTGGAGGCATAGACTTGAGTACTCTAAACGACGATCCAATGAATGAACCAATGAGAAAAGCTCCTGTGATGAGCGACCTGCTTGGTATCCTTAAGCAACAAGGACAAAGCGAAGAGTTTGACGCGATTAAAATCGCGTTGGCCTCACCCGAATTAATTCGCTCTTGGTCATATGGTGAAGTAAAAAAACCAGAAACAATCAATTATCGTACATTCAAACCTGAACGAGATGGTTTATTCTGTGCCAAAACATTTGGCCCAGTAAAAGATTATGAGTGCTTATGTGGGAAATACAAACGACTTAAGCATCGCGGCGTTATTTGTGAAAAATGCGGTGTTGAACTTGCGCTGGCCAAAGTACGTCGTGAACGTATGGGGCACATTGAGCTTGCGAGCCCTGTAGCACATATCTGGTTCTTGAAGTCATTACCTTCCAGAATCGGCTTATTACTGGATATGACATTAAGAGACATTGAACGTGTTCTTTATTTTGAAGCGTTTGTTGTTGTTGATCCAGGAATGACTGAACTAGAGCGTGGTCAATTGCTCAATGATGAAGTATATCTTGATGCAATGGAACAATATGGTGATGAGTTTGATGCACGTATGGGTGCTGAAGCAATTCGTGATTTGCTGCGCCAAGTTGATTTGGAAGAGGAAATCAAGAGTTTACGCGAAGAGTTACCAACTACCAGTTCAGAAACAAAAATTAAAAAAATCACTAAAAGATTAAAACTGCTCGAAGCATTTTATGAGTCTGGTAATAAGCCAGAGTGGATGATTATGGATGTATTGCCTGTTCTTCCACCTGATTTAAGACCGCTAGTACCATTAGATGGTGGACGTTTTGCCACGTCAGATCTTAATGACTTGTACCGTCGTGTTATCAATAGAAACAATCGCCTGAAGAGACTTCTGGATCTAAATGCACCTGATATTATCGTGCGTAACGAAAAGAGAATGCTACAAGAATCAGTTGATGCGCTATTGGATAACGGCCGTCGTGGTCGTGCGATTACGGGTACTAACAAGAGACCACTCAAATCCTTAGCAGATATGATTAAAGGGAAACAAGGTCGTTTCCGTCAAAACCTATTGGGTAAACGTGTTGATTATTCGGGTCGTTCTGTAATTGTCGTGGGACCAACTTTGAAACTGCATCAATGCGGTCTTCCAAAGAAAATGGCTCTTGAATTATTTAAGCCATTCATATTCAGCAAACTTGAATTCCGTGGTTTGGCTACAACAATTAAAGCTGCCAAGAAAATGGTTGAGCGTGAAGAGTCAGTTGTTTGGGATATCCTAGACGATGTGATTCGTGAACATCCGATTTTGTTAAACCGTGCTCCTACGCTACATAGACTCGGTATTCAGGCATTTGAACCGGTATTAATTGAAGGTAAGGCGATTCAACTGCATCCTTTAGTTTGTACCGCGTATAACGCTGACTTCGATGGTGACCAAATGGCGGTTCACGTGCCATTGACTTTGGAAGCACAATTAGAAGCTCGTTCCTTAATGATGTCGACTAACAATATTTTGTCACCCGCGAGCGGTGAGCCAATTATTGTTCCCAGCCAGGACGTTGTACTTGGTTTGTATTATTTAACTCGTGAAAAAGTTAATGCATTAGGCGAAGGTAAGATTTTTGTTAGTGCTCAAGAAGCGCAGAATTTTTACGAGTCAGGTCATCTTGATATCCATGCTAAAATTAAAATCCGTATGGCAAAAGAAGACGGACCAGGGCACCATTTGGTAGAAACAACAGTTGGTCGTGCAATTCTTGCTGAGGTTTTACCTAAAGGTATGACCTTTGCGCAGATAAACCGTACCATGACCAAAAAAGTAATTACTAAGGTTATTGATACCTGTTATAGAAATTTTGGTTTGAAAGAAACTGTAATTTTTGCTGATAAGTTAATGTACACTGGCTTCAAGTATGCAACACGTTCTGGTATATCAATAGGTATTGAGGATATGGAAATACCTGATGACAAAGCCAGCATTATTGAGCATGCAGACAACGAAGTTCGGGAAATTGAATCTCAATTCCGTTCGGGTTTGGTAACCAATGGCGAACGTTACAACAAAGTAATCGATATTTGGTCCAGAACGAATGAATTAGTTGCTAAATCAATGATGAGTAAGATAGCAACAGAAGAAGCTGTTGATGCACAAGGTAAGCAAGTAAGACAAGAATCCTTTAACCCAATTTTCATGATGGCTGACTCAGGCGCTAGGGGTTCTGCAGCACAAATTAGACAGCTTGCTGGTATGCGTGGATTGATGGCAGCACCAGATGGCTCAATCATTGAAACACCAATTACTGCGAACTTCCGTGAAGGTTTGAACGTATTCCAATACTTTATTTCAACTCACGGAGCTCGAAAAGGATTGGCGGATACCGCGCTAAAAACTGCTAACTCTGGTTACTTAACACGACGCTTAGTAGATGTGGCACAAGATGTAGTGATTACTGAAGACGATTGTGGTGTCGATACGGGTGTTTTAATGCAACCACTGATTGAAGGTGGTG
Organism: Legionella sp. 39-23; assembly: GCF_001897665.1. NCBI lineage: Bacteria > Pseudomonadati > Pseudomonadota > Gammaproteobacteria > Legionellales > Legionellaceae > Legionella > Legionella sp. 39-23. The sequence goes on from NZ_MKTO01000045.1 coordinate 10,330, forward strand.
ATATCGTTGAACCGTTACATGAACGTGTATTAGGACGAGTCGTTGCATCTGATGTTTATATTCCTAATCAAAGTGAGCCGGTTGTAACTGCTGGTACATTGTTAGATGAAGAGTGGGTTGAAAAGCTGGAAAAACAGGGTGTGGACCAAATCCTGGTTCGTTCACCAATTACCTGTCAAACTCGCTTTGGATTATGTGCTAAGTGTTATGGTCGTGATTTAGCAAGAGGCCACCTCGTTAATACGGGGGAAGCTGTGGGTATTATTGCAGCTCAATCAATTGGTGAGCCTGGAACACAGCTAACAATGCGTACCTTCCATATTGGAGGAGCTGCATCTAGAGCAACAGCGGCGAATAATATTCAGATTAAAACAAAAGGGGTTATTCGTTTACATAACATTAAAACGGTAACTCATGAAAACAAAAACCTGGTTGCAGTATCACGCTCTGGTGAAGTTACTATTGTGGATGAGTTTGGACGTGAGCGCGAACGTTATAAGTTACCTTATGGTGCTGTAATCTCAGTTCACGATAATTCAGCTGTAGATGCTGGACAAGTTATTGCTACTTGGGATCCGCATACGCACCCAGTAATTTCTGAGGTAACTGGACATCTGAAATTTGTCGATTTAATTGATGGTATTACCATGAATCGACAAACTGACGAATTAACAGGTTTGAGTAATATTGTAGTTATTGACGCAAAACAACGAAGTGCTGCGGGTCGTGATTTACGTCCTATGGTAAAACTTGTTGCTGAGAATGGTGATGATATTTATCTGGCTGGTACCAATGTTCCTGCCCAATATTATCTACCTGTGGATGCGATCGTTAATTTTGAAGATGGCAATCACGTGGGCATTGGAGATGTTATTGCACGTATTCCTCAAGAGCGTTCTAAGACACGTGATATTACAGGGGGTCTACCAAGGGTAGCCGACTTGTTTGAAGCACGTAAGCCTAAAGATTCAGCGGTTATGGCTGAAGTTTCAGGAATGGTTAGCTTTGGTAAGGAAACAAAAGGTAAGAGAAGATTAATTATTAATGTTTCTGAAGACCAATGTCATGAAGAATTGATTCCTAAGTGGAGACATATTTCCGTCTTCGAGGGAGAGCATGTTGAGCGCGGTGAAATTATCGCTGAAGGTGCACTCAATCCGCATGATATCTTACGATTACTTGGTGTTGGTGCATTAGCTAATTACATTGTAAATGAGGTACAAGACGTATATCGTTTACAAGGTGTAAAAATTAATGACAAACACATCGAAACAATTGTACGACAAATGCTACGTAAGCGTGTGATTACTTTTGCTGGGGATTCAAAATTCTTAGCAGGGGAGCAGATTGAAGAAAGCGTCTTGTTGCAAGAAAATGACAAACTTATTGCTGATGGAAAACAAACTGCCAGAGGGACACCTATATTACTGGGTATTACAAAGGCATCTTTGGCAACTGAGTCATTTATTTCAGCTGCTTCATTCCAGGAAACAACAAGAGTTCTAACTGAAGCTGCTGTGAGTGGTAAAGTTGATGATTTACGTGGGTTAAAAGAAAACGTGATGGTTGGTCGCTTGATTCCTGCTGGAACAGGTTACGCGTATCATCAAAGCCGTAAGGCAAAAAGAGCTAAGGCTGCAGCCGGTGAGCACCCAGTGCATACCGTTACTGCAAGTGATGTTGAGCATGCGTTAAGTGAAGCATTAAACGCAGATAATCAAGAGCACTAAGTTCGGATTCGAAAACGGCAGATTAAACTTGACAAATCTGCCGTAGCTATATAGAATCCGGCCTCCTTATGCATTCGAAATAATCAAAAGAGACAGATCGGAGTTAAGTATAAATGGCTACTATTAATCAGTTAGTAAGAAAGCCTCGTGTGGACGTAAAGAAGAAAAGTAACGTACCTGCACTAGAGTCATGTCCACAGCGACGCGGTGTGTGTACACGCGTTTACACTACTACACCTAAGAAACCTAACTCAGCTATGCGTAAGGTTGCTCGTGTACGTTTGACGAACGGATTTGAAGTTTCATCATACATTGGTGGAGAAGGCCATAACCTCCAGGAGCACTCAGTTGTTCTAATTAGAGGTGGTCGTGTAAAAGACTTACCTGGTGTGCGTTATCACACTGTACGCGGTAGCTTGGATACCTCTGGTGTTAACGATCGTAAACAAGGTCGTTCAAAATACGGTACCAAAAAACCAAAAGATAAAAAATAACTGATTGTAGGAAATCGAAATGCCTAGAAGAAGAGAAGTCCCCAAAAGAGAAATTTTGCCAGATCCTAAACATCATAGTGAATTATTAGCAAAATTCATCAACGTATTAATGGTTAGCGGTAAGAAATCTACTGCTGAAAAAATAATTTACGGTGCTTTGTCAGTTATGGAAGAGCGCGTAAAGAAACTTAAAAAAGCAGATGAAGAAGGCGAATCTGGTTCTACAGGTGGTTCTGGTACAGTTCTTCGCTACTTTGAAAATGCTTTAGATAATGTTCGTCCAAGCGTTGAAGTTCGTTCACGTCGCGTTGGTGGTGCTACATATCAAGTTCCAGTGGAAGTTAGAAATGATCGTAGCATTGCATTAGGTATGCGCTGGATTGTTCAAGCTGCACGTACTCGTGGCGAAAAAGGGATGATGTTACGCTTGGCTGGTGAACTGATGGATGCTTACGAAAGCAAAGGTTCTGCAGTGAAAAAACGCGAAGATACACATAAAATGGCAAAAGCCAACCAGGCGTTTGCACATTTTAGATGGAACTAAGAGAGGGTTAATCCGTGTCTACTCCACTAAAACTATATAGAAATATAGGTATTGCAGCCCACGTTGATGCTGGAAAAACTACAACAACAGAGCGTGTACTGTACTATACTGGTATGTCTCATAAAATTGGTGAGGTTCATGACGGTGCTGCAACAATGGACTGGATGGTCCAGGAGCAAGAGCGCGGTATTACTATTACCTCAGCAGCAACAACTTGCTACTGGGCAGGTATGGATAAGCAGTTTGAGCCTCATCGCATCAATATTATCGATACCCCAGGGCACGTTGACTTCATGATTGAAGTAGAGCGTTCATTACGTGTACTTGATGGTGCTATTGTAGTGTTTGACTCAGTATCTGGAGTAGAGCCACAATCTGAAACGGTTTGGCGTCAAGCAAATAAATACGGTGTGCCTCGCATTGTATTCGTCAATAAGATGGATAGAATGGGTGCCAATTTCCTTAGAGTTGTGAGTCAAATTAAACAACGATTAGGTGCAAACCCAATTGTTGTTCAGTTACCCATTGGTGCAGAAGAAGAATTTAAAGGGGTCATTGATCTCATTAAAATGAAAGCAATTCACTGGGATGAAGACAATAAAGGAATGACTTTTGAGTACAAAGATGTTCCAGAAGATCTTAAAGAGCAATGCGAAGAATACCGCGCGCTCCTTATTGAAGCTGCTGCAGAAGCAACTGAAGAACTTATGGAAAAATATCTTGAAGGTGCAGAGTTTACCGAAGCAGAAATTAAAAAAGCATTACGGCAATTGACTGTTAGTAACCAAATAGTACCTGTTTTTTGTGGCTCAGCTTTTAAAAACAAAGGCGTTCAAGCAGTATTAGATGGAGTAATTGAATATTTACCTTCTCCAACTGATATCCCTGACGTTCAAGGTGTTGATGAAGATGGTGAGCCAGCTTCTCGTAAAACAAGTTATGATGCACCGTTTTCGGCTTTGGCTTTTAAAATTGCTACTGATCCATTTGTTGGTACATTAACTTATTTTAGAACCTATTCAGGTATCTTGAAAAGTGGTGATACTGTTTATAACTCTGTGAAAGCAAAAAGAGAACGTATCGGCCGTTTATTACAGATGCATGCCAATTCACGCGAAGAGATTAAAGAAGTAAGAGCGGGTGATATTGCTGCAGCTGTAGGACTTAAAACTGTAATGACTGGTGATACTTTATGTGACACAGAAAGTGTTGTCATATTAGAACGAATGGACTTTCCAGATCCAGTAATTGCAGTAGCTGTTGAACCAAGAACTAAAGCTGACCAAGAAAAAATGGGTATTGCTCTTGGTAAATTAGCTCAAGAAGACCCGTCATTTAGAGTTCATACTGATGAAGAATCAGGACAAACTATTATTGAAGGTATGGGTGAGCTTCATTTGGAAATTATTGTTGACCGTATGAAGCGTGAGTTTAATGTTGAAGCTAATGTTGGTAAGCCTCAAGTTGCCTATCGCGAAACACTAAAACAAGCTGTGGAGCAAGAAGGTAAATTTGTAAGACAATCAGGTGGGCGTGGACAGTATGGTCACGTTTGGCTGAAGATTGAACCTCAAGAACCTGGAAAAGGTTATGAATTTGTCAATGCGATCGTTGGTGGTGTTATTCCTAAAGAATACATCCCTGCAGTTGATAAAGGGGTTCAGGAGCAGATGCAAAATGGTGTTATTGCTGGATATCCAGTAGTGGATGTTAAAGTCACATTATTTGACGGTTCATTCCACGAAGTGGATTCTAGTGAGATGGCATTTAAGATCGCTGGTTCACAATGCTTCAAGCAAGGTGCGTTAAAAGCTAAACCTGTATTGCTTGAGCCTATTATGAGTGTAGAAGTCGTAACCCCTGAAGATTACATGGGCGATGTTATGGGTGACCTTAACAGACGACGTGGTCTGGTTCAAGGAATGGAAGATTCTCCAGCAGGAAAAATTGTGAGGGCGGAAGTTCCATTAGCAGAGATGTTTGGTTATTCAACCGATTTACGTTCTGCGACTCAAGGAAGAGCAACATATACTATGGAATTTAGTAAGTATGCGGAAGCACCAACTAACATTGCTGATGCAATTATTAAGAAACAATAAAAGTTAACGAGGTTATTGAAATGGCGAAGGAAAAATTTGAACGTAAAAAACCACACGTTAATGTGGGCACGATTGGTCACGTAGACCACGGTAAGACGACATTAACAGCGGCGATTACCACGATTATGGCGAAGAAGTTTGGTGGTACAGCAAAAGCTTATGACCAGATTGATGCGGCTCCAGAAGAGAGAGAGCGTGGCATTACGATTTCTACAGCACACGTAGAATATGAATCAGCAAACAGACACTACGCACACGTAGATTGCCCAGGACATGCTGACTATGTTAAGAACATGATTACTGGTGCGGCGCAAATGGACGGAGCGATACTCGTAGTATCAGCAGCTGATGGTCCAATGCCACAAACGAGAGAACACATTCTGTTGTCACGTCAGGTAGGCGTACCCTATATTGTTGTGTTCATGAACAAAGCGGATATGGTAGATGATCCGGAGTTGTTAGAATTAGTTGAAATGGAAGTACGTGACTTGTTAAGCAGTTACGATTTCCCTGGTGATGATATTCCTATTATTGTTGGTTCAGCGTTGAAGGCGTTGGAAGGCGACGAGAGTGATATCGGAGTTAAAGCGATTGAGAAACTGGTTGAGACAATGGACTCATACATACCAGAACCAGTACGTAACATTGATAAAGCATTTTTGTTACCAATCGAAGATGTATTCTCTATATCTGGACGTGGAACAGTAGTAACTGGTCGTGTCGAGAGTGGAATTGTTAAAGTGGGTGAAGAGATTGAGATTGTGGGAATCCGTGATACTCAAAAAACCACTTGTACAGGCGTGGAGATGTTCCGTAAGTTGTTGGATGAAGGACGTGCGGGAGATAACGTTGGCGTGTTACTACGTGGAACGAAACGTGATGAGGTTGAGCGTGGCCAAGTATTAGCTAAGCCAGGTACAATTAAGCCACACACAAAGTTTGAAGCAGAAGTATACGTATTATCAAAAGAAGAAGGCGGACGTCATACACCATTCTTTAATGGTTACAGACCTCAGTTTTATTTCAGAACTACAGACGTAACAGGTACTTGTGATCTGCCATCTGGAGTAGAAATGGTAATGCCTGGTGATAACGTACAATTAACCATCAACTTGCATGCACCTATTGCAATGGACGAAGGTTTACGTTTCGCAATTCGGGAAGGTGGCCGTACTGTTGGCGCCGGTGTTGTCGCTAAAATTATCGAGTAATTAGAATGAGTAGCAATCAAAACATTAAAATAAGATTAAAATCCTTTGATCATCGGTTGATTGACTTATCAACTCGAGAAATTGTAGAGACAGCAAAACGTACTGGCGCACAAGTTCGTGGGCCAATACCACTACCTGTCCGTAAGGAAAAATTTACTGTATTGACTTCACCGCATGTTAATAAAGATGCAAGAGATCAATACGAATTACGTACTCATAAACGCCTGGTCGTTATCGTTCATCCAACTGAGAAAACAGTAGATGCGTTGATGAAATTAGATCTGGCTGCTGGGGTTGATGTTCAGATAAGCCTTGATGACTAAATATTAGGGTGAAGGATATTAAAGAGGTGTTAGAATGATGATCGGTTTATTAGGCCGTAAAATCGGTATGACGCGGGTCTTCATGGCAGATGGAGTTTCAGTTCCAGTTTCTGTTGTTGAAGTTCACCCTAATAGAGTTTCACAAGTTAAAACAAAAGAATCTGATGGTTACTCAGCTGTTCAATTAACTGGTGGCACTAAAAAGGCAAGTAAAGTTAACAAAGCTTTAACAGGTCACTTTGCAAAAGCTGAAATTGAAGCAGGTGACACGCTAGTTGAGTTTATAGTTGACTCTGAAGATGCATTCAAAGCAGGACAAGTTATTTCAGTAGCTGATGTATTCGCTGCTGGTCAATTTGTTGATGTTGCTGGAATCACTAAAGGTAAAGGTTTTGCTGGAACAGTAAAACGTTATAATTTTAGAACGCAAGATGCTACACATGGTAACTCTAGATCGCATCGTGTTCCGGGTTCAATTGGACAAAACCAAACTCCAGGACGCGTGTTCAAAGGTAAGAAAATGGCTGGCCACATGGGTAATGTTCGTTGTACAGTTCAAAGCCTTGAACTAGTGCGCGTAGATGCCGAAAGAAATTTACTTCTTATCAAAGGTGCTATACCTGGTGCTCCTGGCTCGCGAGTTGAAATTAAACCTTCAGTTAAAAAGCAAGTGCGAGGTGAGTGATGGAAATTACTACGATAGATACAAATTCAAAATTAACACTGAACCAAGAAGTATTTGCATATTCTTATAACGAAGGCTTAATTCATCAAGCAGTAGTAACTTATATGAATAATGCACGTAGTGGTAACAGTGCTCAAAAAACTCGCTCTGAAGTTAGGGGTGGTGGTAAAAAGCCTTGGAATCAAAAAGGTACAGGTCGTGCTCGTGCTGGTACCATAAGAAGTCCACTATGGAGAACCGGTGGTGTGACGTTTGCTTCTAAAAAAAGAGATTATTCACAAAAAATTAATAAAAAAATGTACAAACGCGCATTACGTAGTATAATCTCCGAACTTTGTCGCACTGGAAACCTTGTAGTAGTTAGTGATTTCCAATGTGAAAGCAAAAAAACTAAAGATTTTGTTACTAAAATGAACCAGCTGGATATAAAAAATGCTCTCATCGTGATGAGCGAAGTGGGTGAGAATGAGTATTTTGGTTCAAGAAACTTAATTGATTATGATATCTGCGACGTTACAACTATAGATCCTGTTTCTTTACTCAGATTTGAGAAAGTTGTTGTTACAGAAGCTGCAATTAAAAAAATTGAGGAACAGTTACAATGAACGCTGAAAGATTGTTGATGGTTCTACGTGAACCACATACTTCTGAAAAAGCTACTGTTATTGCTGATAAGCTGAAACAGTTCACTTTCAAAGTATTGAAAACTGCAACCAAACCTGAAATTAAAATGGCGGTAGAGAATATATTTAACGTTAAAGTTAAAAATGTGTCTGTTGTCAATGTGAAGGGAAAAACAAAACGTTTTAAACAAATGAGCGGAAAGCGTAGTGATTGGAAAAAAGCATTTGTAACTCTTCATGCTGATCAAGATATTGACTTTACAGCTACCGAATAAGGCAGATTAAGATGGCACTATTAAAATCTAAACCTACTTCGCCCGGAAAGCGTGGCGAATTACGCGTGGTTCACCACCATATCCATAAAGGTAGACCACATGATGCTTTGGTTGAAAAACTGAAGAAAACTGGGGGTCGTAATAACCAAGGTAGAATCACTGTAAGACATATCGGTGGCGGTCAACGTAATCAATATCGCATCATTGATTTTAAACGTAATAAAGATGGAATCGAGGCTCGTGTTGAACGTATTGAGTACGATCCAAATCGTACTGCATTGATTGCACTAATCGTTTATAAAGATGGTGAAAGAAGATATATTATTGCACCAGCCAATTTAAATGTTGGCGATACTGTTGTAAGTGGTGCTGATTCTCCTATTAGCGTAGGTAATTGTCTTCCACTAAAAAATATTCCTGTTGGTACCACAATTCACTGTGTTGAGATGAAACCAGGGAAAGGTGCACAGGTCTTAAGAAGTGCTGGGGCGAGCGGACAAATAGTTGCTAAAGAAGGTATCTATGCAACATTGAGACTTCGTTCAGGCGAAATGCGTAAAATTCATGTTCTTTGTAGAGCAACAATTGGTGAAGTAAGCAATAGTGAGCATAGTTTGCGCGCATTAGGTAAAGCAGGTGCTAAGCGTTGGAGAGGTATTCGACCAACAGTACGTGGGGTTGCTATGAACCCAGTTGACCATCCACATGGTGGTGGTGAAGGTCGTACTTCTGGTGGACGTCATCCTGTATCACCATGGGGCTTACCTACTAAAGGTTACAAAACTAGAAGTAATAAGCGTACTGATAATTTTATTGTCAGAAGACGTAAGAAGAAATAATTTTTGAGAGGATATCAAGTGGCTCGTTCTATAAGAAAAGGTCCGTTTGTTGACCATCATTTGATTGCCAAAGTAGAAGCTGCAATTGAATCGAAATCTAAGAAACCAATTAAAACATGGTCAAGACGATCAACAATCGTTCCTGAAATGATTGACTTAACAATTGCCGTTCATAACGGCAAAGATCATGTCCCTGTTTACATAACAGATAACATGGTCGGTCATAAATTAGGTGAGTTTGCCATGACTCGTACTTTCAAAGGCCACTCTGGTGACAGAAAGGCAAAAGGTAAATAAGAGGATATGATGGAAGTTACAGCAAAGTTGAAAGGTGCTCCCTTATCCGCTCAAAAGGGCAGATTGGTGGCAGATATGATACGAAATATGAAAGTATCTGGTGCACTTGATGTCCTCAAGTTTACACCAAAAAAAGGTGCTCAATTGATGCTTAAATTATTGGAGTCGGCTATTGCCAATGCTGAAAACAATAATGGGGCAGATATTGATGATTTAAAAGTAGGTATGGTTTGTGTTGATGAAGCAATGACTTTAAAACGCATTAGTCCCAGAGCTAAAGGACGTGCAAATAGAATTTGCAAACGTACCTGCCATATCACGATTAAAGTGTCTGACGAGGAATAGCAATGGGACAAAAAGTTAACCCTATAGGCATACGCCTTGGTATTATTAAAGACTGGAATTCTAAATGGTTCGCAGGTAAAAAATATGCTGAATTTCTAATTCAAGATATTAAATTACGTACTGAACTTAAAAAGAAACTCATGGCAGCTGCTGTAAGTAAAATTCTTATTGAGCGTCCTGCTAACAATGCTGTAGTAACAATACTGACTGCAAGACCCGGTGTAATTATCGGTAAAAAAGGTGGTGGTATTGAAACACTTCGTAGTGAAATTTCTAGCAGATTAGGTGTACCTGTTCATCTTAATATTGAAGAGATTAAGAAACCTGAACTTGACTCAACATTAGTTGCTGAAGGAATTGCGCAACAGTTAGAGCAACGTGTTATGTTTAGACGTGCTATGAAGCGTGCTGTAACTGCGGCTCTTAAAGCAGGTGCTAAAGGAATTAAAATTTGTGTTAGCGGAAGACTTGGTGGCGCTGAAATTGCTCGTAGCGAATGGTATAGAGAAGGTCGTGTACCATTACATACTTTCAGAGCAGACATTGATTATGGAACAGCAGAGTCTAAAACTACCTACGGTATTATTGGTGTAAAAGTCTGGATCTTCAAGGGCGAAATTCTCCCACAAAAGAAAAGATCATCTGACGTTGCCCAGTGAGTGAGGATTAAGAATCATGTTACAACCTAAACGTACAAAATACCGCAAACAAATGAAAGGCCGTAATAGAGGCTTAGCTTTACGCGGTAGCAACATCAGCTTCGGTGAATTTGGTTTGAAAGCTCTTGAACGTGGTCGTTTGACAGCAAGACAAATTGAAGCAGCTCGTAGAGCAATGACACGTCATATTAAGCGTGGTGGTAAAATTTGGATTCGAGTATTCCCAGATAAGCCTATTACACAAAAGCCTTTAGAAGTAAGACAAGGTAAAGGTAAAGGTAGTGTTGAATATTGGGTTGCTCAAATACAACCAGGTAAGGTTTTATTTGAAATGGAAGGTGTATCCAGAGAGCTTGCGATGGAAGCTTTTGATCTGGCTAAAGCAAAACTTCCTTTCAAAGTTATATTTGAAGAAAGGAAGGTGATGTAATGAAGAAGATTGAAGAATTACGCAGTTTATCTATAGAAGAACTGCAAAATGAATTGCTTTCATTACGTAAAGAACAATTAAATTTACGAATGAAGAAAGCAAGTGGCTCACTAGATAAAACTCATCTTATCACAATGGTGCGTAAGTCAGTGGCAAGAGTTAAAACAACATTGACTGAAAAGGCAGGTAAGTGACATGTCTAATAGTGAATCAAATGCCAGAACAATGGTTGGAAAAGTAGTTAGTGACAAAATGGATAAGACCATAGTTGTGATGATTGAACGTTCTGTTAAACATCCAAAGTATGGAAAAATTATGAAACGTAGATCCAAATTACATGCTCATGATGAAAATCAAGTATGTAAAATTGGCAATATAGTTAAAATCCGTGAGTCAAGACCACTCTCGAAAACAAAAAGCTGGGTATTAGTCGAAGTAATTTCTTAATCAACCCTGTTGATTTACTTTTAAAACCCTAAAAGGCCTGATATAATCAGCAACCTTTTTCTGGTCGAAATCAGAGCTGGAGTAAAAAATGATCCAAATGCAGACAGTGCTCGAAGTGGCTGACAACAGCGGAGCACGTAAAGTTATGTGTATTAAAGTGCTTGGCGGGTCGCACCGTAGATATGCCCGCGTAGGCGATATAATTAAAGTAAGTATTAAAGATGCAATACCAAGAAGTAAAGTGAAAAAGGGTGCTGTAATGAAAGCTGTAGTAGTTCGTACGGCGCAAGGCGTTCGTAGAGACGATGGTTCTTTAATTCGTTTTGATGGCAACGCAGCAGTACTTTTAAATAATCAAAACGAGCCAATAGGTACTCGTATATTTGGCCCTGTTACTCGCGAGCTACGAGAGAGATTTATGAAGATAATATCTCTGGCTGCAGAAGTTTTGTGAGAAGGATTTAGATATGAAACGTATTCAAAAAGGCGACGATGTGATTATAATCGCCGGTAAAAGTAAAGGTCATAGAGGTAAAGTCCTACGTGTCACAGAAAATGGCGTTGTTGTCGAAGGTGGAAACTTAATAAAGAAACATGTTAAGCCTAATCCTCAAAAGCCAGAAAATAAGGGTGGAATAGTCTCCCTTGAAGCTCCGGTACACGATTCAAACGTTGCTCTGTTTAATCCCAATACAAATAAAGCGGATAAAGTAGGATTTAAGTTTATTGAGAGTAACGGTGTAAGTAAAAAGGTTAGATATTTTAAATCTGACAATGAAATAATTGACCGTGTTTAGTTAGGTGATTGAAATGGCAAGACTTAATGAATTTTATAAAAAAGAAATCATCCCAATGATGATGAAACGGTTCAACTATTCCAGCGTTATGGAAGTTCCAAAACTGCTTAAAGTCACCTTAAATATGGGTGTTGGCGAAGCTGTTGGTGATAAAAAGGTTATGAATCATGCTGTTGAAGATATGACTTTGATTGCTGGACAAAAACCTGTTGTCACTAAAGCAAGAAAATCTATTGCTGGTTTTAAAATTAGAGAAGGATGGCCTATAGGCTGTAAAGTAACACTAAGACGTCAACGTATGTATGAGTTTTTAGACAGATTGATTTCCGTAACTTTGCCGCGTGTAAGAGATTTTCGTGGTTTAAATCCTAAATCTTTTGATGGAACTGGTAATTATAGTATGGGGATACATGAACAAATCGTATTTCCAGAAATTGATTACGATAAAACAGATGGTATCCGTGGTTTAGACATTTGTATCACTACAACTGCTAAAACAAATGAAGAAGCTAAAGCTTTATTAGAAGCTTTTAACCTTCCATTGAAAGATAGAGATAAAAAATAAGGGTGAAATTGTGGCTAAGAAATCAATGCTTATGAGAGAGTTAAAGCGTAAAAAGCTGGTTAATAAACACAGTAAACGCAGAAACGAATTGAAACAATTGATTAAATCATCTGATGATTTTCAGGTAATTATGGATAGTCAGTTAAAGTTAGCTAAATTGCCTGTTAATTCTAATCCTGTTCGTTTCAAAACACGATGTCAACAATGTGGTCGTCCACATGGTGTATATCGTAAATTTGCTCTTTGTAGAATTTGCTTAAGACAACAACTAATGGTTGGTAATATACCTGGCGGAAGAAAATCCAGCTGGTAATTTTTTAATTGGAGAACGATTGTGAGTATGCATGATCCAGTTGCTGATATGCTGACCCGAATTAGAAATGGTCAACAAGCAAAACATCAGCAAATAACGTTAACTTCTTCTAAATTGAAAGAAGAAATTGCTCGTGTTTTAAAGGAAGAAGGATATATTGAAAGCTTCTTTGTAGAACCACTAGATAATAATCTTAAATTAATGACAATAAAGCTGAAGTATTATCATGGCAGACCTGTTATTGAACTTATTAAGAGAATTAGTAGACCTGGATTGCGAGTATATAAGTCTTATAAAGATTTAACTTCTATTCCTGGTTTTGGTGTGGCTATACTGTCTACATCACAAGGTATAATGACCCATATATCTGCAAAGATGAAAGGCGTTGGTGGTGAAGTCATTTGTGAAGTGGCTTAATACTTGCGAGGAATAATATGTCTAGAGTAGCAAAAGCCCCAGTAGTTCAACCAGCAAATGTTGAAATAACAATAGGTGATGGTGAAGTTACTGTAAAAGGGCCTAAAGGAACACTAACCCAAAAAATTAATAGGTTAGTAAAAGTAACTAAAAATAAAGATTCTAACCATGTTGAGTTTGCTCCTGCTGCAAATGATCCTAAAGCTTGGGCTCAAGCTGGAACAGCGCGTGCATTAGTAAATAATATGGTCAAGGGTGTAACTGAAGGTTTTGTTGTTACCTTGGAACTGGTTGGCGTAGGTTATAGAGCACAATCTAAAGATAATTCAATTACTTTATCTCTAGGTTATTCTCATCCTATTGAATACCATTTACCTAAAGGTGTTTTAGTCGAAACACCAAGTAATACTGTAATATTGTTGAAAGGTGTTGATAAACAAATTTTGGGTCAAGTAGCTTCTGAAATAAGAGCATTTAGACCACCAGAACCATATAAAGGTAAAGGTGTTAAACTTGCTGGCGAGTATATTGCGCGTAAAGAAGCGAAAAAGAAATAAGGTTTAAGTCATGAATAAACATAACTCACGTGCTCGACGTGGATTAAAAGCAAAGGCATTGATTCGTAAATCAGGCAGAGCAAGACTAGTCGTTTATAGAAGTGGTTTACACATTTACTCACAAATCATTCAAGCTGATAAGCTTGGAGATAAAGTATTAGTAACATGTTCAACTAACGATAAAGAATTACGATCCAGCCTGACCGGTAAATGTAAAGTAGAGCAAGCTAGCTTAGTTGGCAAACTACTTGGTAAGCGCGCAAGCGAGCAAGGTATTACGCAAGTTGCATTCGATCGTGCTGGTTATAAATATCATGGCCGAGTGAAAGCCCTTGCAGAAGGTGCACGCGAAGCTGGATTAGATTTTTAAGGAACGATTATGGCATTCGATGATTCATCACCTAAATCAGATGGCTACCAAGAAAAGTTAGTATCGGTAAACCGTACCGCTAAAGTTGTTAAGGGTGGCCGTGTTTTTGGTTTCGCAGTACTTGTTGTTGTTGGTGACGGCAAAGGTAAAGTTGGTTTTGGTAGAGGTAAAGCGCGCGAAGTTCCAATTGCAATTCAAAAAGCAATGGAACAAGCAAAGAAAAATATGGTTTATATTCCACTTTCTGGATCAACTATATTCCACGAAATTACTTGGAACTATGGTGCTTCTAAGGTATTTATGAAGCCAGCAAGTGAAGGTACTGGAATTATTGCTGGTGGTGCGATGAGAGCTGTATTAGAGGTTCTCGGCGTACAAAACATATTAGCTAAGAGTATTGGTTCTACCAACCCAAGCAATATTGTAAGAGCTACGATCGGTGCTTTAACTAATATCGGTACCCCAGATTATGTTGCGGCCAAGCGTGGTAAAACTGTTGAAGAAGTTATGGCGGGCTAATTATGGAAAAGAAAATTAAAATAACTTTGGTAAAAAGCATTATAGGCAGAAAACCAAAGCATATTTCTATAGTAAAACAATTAGGTCTAGGTAAAACTAATTCAAGTGTATCTCATAATGATACTCCAGCTATTCGTGGTCTTATTAATAAAGTTGATTACTTATTGCTGGTTGAGGAGAGTGTATAATGAATTTAAATTCACTATCACCAGATCCTGGTTCAAGACGCCCTAAAAAACGTTTAGGTCGTGGTATTGGGTCGGGACTAGGTAAAACAAGTGGTAAAGGACATAAAGGTCAAAAAGCAAGAGCTGGTGGTTTTCATAAAATTAACTTTGAAGGCGGTCAAATGCCTATTCAAAGAAGATTACCAAAAATGGGCTTTAAGTCACGAGTTGGAAAAACTATAGATCAAGTATGCCTCAGTGAGCTTGCAAAGATATCTGCTGATGTAATTGATTTAAATGTTTTGCGTGAAGCAGGCTTGATTAATGGCTCTATTAAAGATGTAAAAGTTATTTTATCTGGTGAATTAACTACTGCCATCAAACTTAAAGGTTTAAGGGTCACTAAAGGAGCTCGTTTAGCCATTGAAGGTTTAGGCGGCAGCATAGAAGAGTGACTATGAAAAACCAAAAACATAATGCGAGCCAATCACGTGGTGGATTGGCTGAACTAAAATCAAGATTATTGTTTGTTGTTCTCGCTATTTTAGTTTATCGATTGGGTGCTCACATACCTGTACCAGGTTTGGATCCAGCACGATTGGCTAATTTTTTTAACGAGCAACAGAATACAATTTTTGGCTTATTCAATATGTTTTCTGGTGGTGCATTATCGCGTGTTACGGTTTTTGCAATAGGAATCATGCCGTATATTTCAGCGTCTATTATACTCCAGTTATTTACAGTTGTTTCACCTAAACTTGAGCAACTTAAGAAAGAAGGTGAGTCTGGACGCAGGAAGATAAATCAGTACACACGATACTTAACTTTGTTGCTTTCAGTGTTTCAATCTTTAGGAATGGCACGCTGGTTAGCAGGGCAGCAAATTGCGCTTCAAGCTGATTTTTCATTTTACTTTACTGCAGTTGTAACTTTAGTTACAGGAACTATGTTTTTAATGTGGTTAGGTGAGCAGATTACTGAAAAAGGTGTTGGTAATGGAATATCTTTAATTATCTTTTCGGGAATTGTATCAAGTATGCCTACTGCGATTGCTTCGGTTCTTCAACAAGTTAAAGAAGGACAAATGCAAGCTTTGACTATGATTCTTATCGCAGTGGTTGTAGTAGTTGTAACAGGTTTTGTTGTATTTATGGAGCGTGCACAACGACGTATAAGAGTTAATTATGCGCAAAGGACGCAAGGTAGAAAGGTTTATGCTGCTCAAACCAGTCATTTGCCTTTAAAAATCAATATGTCTGGTGTAATACCGCCTATTTTTGCATCCAGTATTATTTTGTTACCGGCGACTTTAGCTCAATTTTTCTCGCATACAAAAGGTTTAGGCTGGCTTGCAGATGTCGGAATGGCTTTGTCACCTGGACAACCTTTATATTTAATAGTTTATGCAGTAGCTATTATATTTTTTGCGTTCTTCTATGCAGCTCTGGTGTTTAACCCCAAAGATACTGCTGATAATTTGAAGAAATCTGGTGCATATATACCTGGAATTAGACCCGGTGAGCAAACAACTAAATATATTGACGGTGTAATGACTCGCTTGACATTAGTTGGTGCAATCTATTTAGTTCTGGTTTGTCTTTTGCCACAGATTTTGATGTATACATGGCATGTCCCTTTTTATTTCGGAGGAACATCTTTGCTGATTATCGTGGTTGTTATTATGGATTTTGTAGCTCAGGTACAAGCTCATTTAATGACTCAGCAATATGATTCTTTAATGAAAAAGGCTAATTTTAAAGGTACCAAACTACCTGGTCTTTTATGATTTTTATCGGAGTTAAGAATGAAAGTAAGAGCATCTGTAAAGCGAATTTGTCGCAATTGCAAGATTATTAAAAGAAGTGGCACTATACGAGTTATTTGTAAAGATGCCAGACATAAACAAAGGCAAGGTTAATATCTGCTTGATTTAATTTTATAAAAATAGTATTCTTCTGTCCCTTTCGACAGAACAAATAACGTTCGGAGAAGTTAATGGCTCGTATTGCAGGAGTAAATATACCTGATCACAAACATGTTGTGATTGCTTTAACAGCAATATATGGTATTGGTAAACCTACATCCTTAAAACTGTGTTCTGCAGTTGGTATTGAACCTTCTAAAAAGGTTTCAGAACTAACCGATGCTCAACTTGAGTCTTTAAGAACAGAAATTGCAAAAATTACAGTGGAAGGTGATTTGCGTCGTGTTGTGACAATGAACATTAAGCGCCTTATGGATCTAGGATGTTATCGTGGTCTAAGACACAGAAGAGGGTTGCCATTACGCGGACAACGTACGAAAACTAATGCTCGTACACGTAAAGGTCGCAGAAAAGGCACTACCGGTTGATTTTTCATGTAGGAAAGTAAGATGGCAATAACTAAGTCAAAACAACAAAAAGTACGCAAGAAGGCAAAACGTGTCGTGTCAGATGGTATCGTTCACGTTCATGCTTCTTTTAATAACACTATAGTGACCTTTACTGATAGACAAGGTAATGCTCTATGCTGGGCAACATCTGGTGGTTCTGGATTTAGAGGATCAAGAAAAAGTACACCTTATGCTGCGCAGGTTGCTACTGAGCGTGCTGCTGCTGTTGCAAAAGAATACGGTATGAAATCTGTGGCTGTATTTGTCCATGGTCCTGGCCCTGGAAGAGAATCCACCATTCGTGAATTAATTTCACAGGATTTTAAAATTGTTGAAATCACCGATGTTACTGGTATTCCCCATAACGGGTGTAAGCCACCTAAAAAACGTCGTGTATAAGACTCAGGAGTAATTAATGGCTAGATATCTTGGTCCAAAATGTAAGTTATCACGTCGTGAAGGTTGTGATTTATTACTTAAAAGTGGTGTCCGTGATCACAAGTCCAAATGTAAATCAGAAAAATTACCTGGACAACATGGAGATAAAAAACCACGTCTGAATGGTTATGGAATTCAGCTTAGAGAGAAACAAAAAATCAGAAGATTGTACGGTGTTCTTGAAAAGCAATTCCGTGGCTATTACAAAATGGCTGCTCGTATGAAAGGCTCAACAGGTGAAAATCTAATGTCATTGCTTGAAAGACGTTTAGATAATGTTGTCTATCGTATGGGATTTGCAAGTACACGTGCTGAAGCGCGTCAATTAGTTACGCATAAAGCGATACTTGTTAATGATAAAGTAGTTAACGTTCCATCGTTACTTGTTAAACCAGGTGATGTTGTGTCTGTTCGTCAAAGAGCAAAAGCTCAAGGTCGTATTCAGGCTGCTTTAGCTTTATCAGAACAAAGAGCTGCTTGTGATTGGATTACTGTAGATAATTCTTCTTTTAAGGGAACATTCTCTACAGCACCAACGTTAACTGACTTATCTTCAGACTACAACGTAAACTTGGTTGTAGAACTTTACTCTAAGTAAGCTCGGAGAAATAGCTGAATGTATACTGAAATCAATGAAATGTTGACACCTAATGTTCTTAAGGTCCAGGCTGAATCGCCCTATAAAGCTAGAATAGTTTTAGAGCCTTTGGAGCGTGGCTTTGGTCATACTCTCGGCAATGCTTTGAGACGTATTTTACTATCATCAATGCCTGGAAGTGCGATTACTGAAGTTTCAATCGATGGTGTTTTGCATGAGTACAGCACAATTGAAGGTGTACAGGAAGATGTCGTAGACATTTTACTGAACCTGAAGTTAGTTGCGACAAAAATGACAGTCGGTGAAGAAGCTCTTGTAACATTAAACAAGCAAGGTCCTTGTCAAGTTACGGCTGGTGATATTCAACTGACTCATGGATTAGAAATTGTTAATCCAGAGCTGGTCATTGCTAATTTGAATGAAAAAGGCAAATTAAATATGACATTAAAAGTTGAACGAGGGATTGGTTTCCACAGTACTGATTCATTCGTTAGACATTTCGATGATGAAGTAGAAAGAAAATCAGTTGGTAAGCTAAAAATTGATAATAGTTTCTCTCCAGTTAAAAAAGTGGCTTATTATGTTGACAGTGCTCGTGTAGAAAATCGAACTGACCTTGATAAGTTAACTATTGAGTTAGAAACTAACGGAACTATTGATGCTGAAGAATCAATACGGATTTCTGCTAGTATTCTTCAAAGACAACTGCATGCTTTTGTAGACATGAAATTTGAAGAGTCTCGATCTGATAATAAAGAACGCAACGATTTTGATCCTATTCTATTACGTTCTGTCGATGATTTAGAATTAACTGTTCGATCTGCAAATTGTTTGAAAGCAGAAAATATTCATTATATTGGCGATTTAGTACAAAGAACTGAAAATGAACTCTTAAAAACTCCTAATTTAGGTAAGAAATCTTTAACTGAAATTAAGGATGTTTTAGCGTCACGTTCATTATCGCTAGGTATGAAACTTGAGAATTGGCCGCCAGCGAATCTTGGCGAATAAAGTTTAGGAGTTTTGGTTATGCGTCACCGTAATTCAGGTCGAAGTTTTGGCCGTACAAGTAGCCATAGAAAGGCTATGTTTGCAAACATGTGTAATTCTTTAATCGAGCATGAGTTGATCAAAACAACTCTGCCTAAGGCTAAAGATTTGCGACGTTATATTGAACCTTTAATTACTGTATCAAAAGTTGACTCAGTTGCTTCACGTCGTCATGCATTTGATATTTTAAGATCTAAGTCTGCTGTTGGTAAATTATTTACTGATTTAGGTCCACGTTTTGTGGAGCGTCCTGGTGGTTATGTACGTATCATCAAATGTGGTTTTAGAGAGGGTGATAATGCTCCTATGGCCATTGTAGAGCTCTTAGACAGACCTGCTGTTAGTGACGAAGCTGAAGAATAAATTTAGTATTCGCATTAATTAAAGAAACCCGCATTATGCGGGTTTTTTTTAAGTACATTGAGTCCCCTCAAGGTGATTTTCTTTAGGTTTGGGGAATTTAATGACGGATCCCTACATAGAATAATCATTGAGTCGACATGTTTATCCTGTATTCAAAATAAAGACCTCATTGCATTAATGCTTAACGTTGTCTAATGAATCAATTTTTAGTTGCTTAATATAATTTAACCAACGTTATTGGATAAACAGTTTTTATTGCTTATTCTAAGATCTTTTGATTCTTCCTTTTTTTGCATAAGAGATTGCAACTCCTTAATAAACAATCTGTGGTTATTTTTTTCAGCAATTGTTAATGCCGTTTCATCCTGTTTATTAGGAATATTAAAATTGATATCTTCAAAATGATTATGAATTAAATGCAACAAGGCGATATCGCCTGTTTGAGCACTGTAGTGAAGAAGTGGTTCATAAAAGATGGCATGAATTTGATTAAAGATATTGTAATTCTGGCGTACACCTTCAACCACTGTTGGCCATACCTTATAAAGTGATCGAATGTCGATCTCTAGTAAATTGGTAAAACACTCAGGTTTATCTAATCGCATCATTTTATTACAAAAAAATGCTTCAAAGTCTTTATGCAGATTTGGTGTGTCAATCGGTAAATAGAGCTTGGCTAAGTGACCGAGCAACCTCATGACCGATTCAAAGTTTTCTTTGTTGTTGGGTTGCAAAAAGGGTAGTTTATTGTATGAGAGCGCTTTTTCAATGGTATTATCACCTGAGACTCCAACTATGTCGGACGCGTTTTCTATCAGGAGATCGTAATCAGTATCATTCAAATTAAAATCGGTTAAAATGGAAACAACCTTTGGTGGATTGCAAATCGTTGTGGGACTGTAGTTAATTCTACGAATATTGCCATTTACATTAATTTCTATAGCAGAAATATTTGAGTTTCTTGCGAATAAGAATAAGGAGCCGAATATTAGCTGTTCTTCCATAAATGGCAAATACTGTTTGTTTTTTCGTTTGATGATTAAATCATCAAATTGATTCTCTTCTAGAAATAGAATTTCTTCGGCGTCGAGTAGAATATGAGGAACTACACTAAAGACACCAGTTCGATTATTGTGTCTAATATTATTTAAATAGATTACCAAGTGCTCCTGATTAGATATTTGAAATCTCTGAATACAAAAAGATAGAAATCGATTGATACTATCCCAGTCTTGTAGGTAAGCAGGGACTAACTGCGTTTTAGCTAACATTTTTGATATGTCTTCTGGAGTGATTGTTGCGGAATCGTTTAGACCTGTTACATGCTTGAAAAAATTTCTATTTTCCAATGCCATCAAACTTAGAAGACAGTGGCTCCTAATTTTCAACCCATACTGATAAGGAACCTTTTGCAGTCCAAGATATCGTGTATTAATATTTTGGGTTTTTAAATCTATCTGAGTCATTTCATCTCTCGGATCAATATGACTAAGCGGCAGATTTAAGGCAGAGGTACGTAACCCTGTGATTTCGGGGATAGTGATGACGGGTATTTCGGATGGGCAAAAGCTCAATATAGCATCTTTTTGTGCTTTGGCCATAGATGTGGAGATTTGAAAAATGCTGCAAGTGGTACTTAATTCGCTCTTTAATTCGAGGTTGTTTTGAATGAAATTGGAAAACTCCTGAATTGCCTTATCTCCTGAGCTTTCCCCCAACTCCAGGACATGGGCTTTTAGTGCTGGTAATATAGTTTGTAGGCGTTGTTTTACTAATTTTTCCCTATGTGCAGTACTTACAACAAGAAGAATGATTTTTATCCCCAATTTTTCAGCCTGCGGAGAAAATTCTTTTGCAAAATCAAGAAGATGATTAAAATCACCTATGCCATCATAATGAATATAATTAAATATAACGACGTACTTTTGCTTTTTGAGATAAGGAAAAAAGCTGTATTTTTCGATCATTAAATGCCTATATTGACTGTAAATAATGCTAAATCATATAAATAAATTCTTGAATTTTTAGGATGTTAGTCCAACTTTTAGCATGAGGGACTTTCTCCTTCATTGAAGTGATGGTGCTTGCTGTAGCATGCATCAAAAGGAACTTGATACAAACTCAATTCTACCACTACTGAAAAAAATATGAGGTCTAAACTAGCGATTTATTTGTTTTTATCAACAAATTAAATCCACGGCTGTTCTACAAGTAAATCACTCGCAATACCACCTGTCTGCTCTGTAGATTTTGGTTCTAACAGGAGGACATGTACCTCTTCGTGTGCAACCGGTTTATGTTCTACGCCTTTTGGTACAATATAAAATTCATCTTCATTTAAGGTGATTTTTTTATGCCTGAACTCAATGTTTAGAATGCCCTTCACAACTAGAAATAATTCATCTTCATTAGCATGGCTATGCCAGATGAACTCTCCCTTGAATTTTGCAAGTTTGACATATTGACCATTAAGCTCTCCAACAATACGTGGTGACCAATACTCGCTAAAAGTTTGAATTTCTCAACTAAATTAATTGTATCCATACAAACCTCAATTGGATTAATGAATGAAAATATTGCTTCATGATCAAGTATATAAAATATCAGTTCACAATTAATAATGATAATGTGGAGTCGGTAGTTTGGGTAGCGAAGTAGCATTCGCGTTGCCCTCGATATACAGTATCTCCAGGTTTTGCTTCACGGCATTTACACCGCAGTAGAAAAAACAACTCGTTATGAAAAAAAGCCCTTATTAGTAAGGGCAATAAAGTAAGAAGTAAGGACTACTATTCAGTTGAAATTAGAATGGGACATCATCATCTAATTGATCAAAAGCATCTTGTGGCACTTGAGTCGGTTGTTGTCTTGGAGCACTTTGATTGCTTGGCGAAAATTGGGTTTGTGGCATCTCATCAAAACCGGATGAAGCAGTCCCTTTGCTGTCTAACATTTGAATGTCATTGGCAACAATTTCAGTGGTATATCGGTCTTGGCCTTGTTGATCCTGCCATTTTCTGGTTCTTAAGCTGCCTTCTACATAAAGCTTAGAACCTTTACGTACATATTCACCGGCAATTTCACCCAAGCGATTAAAGCACACCACGCGATGCCATTCTGTACGATCTTGCTTTTCACCAGTTACTTTATCTTTCCATGATTCACTGGTTGCTATTGAGAGAGTAGTTACAGCATTACCATTTGGTAAATAGCGTACGTCAGGGTCGACACCGACATTGCCAATTAAGATGACTTTATTTATACCACGTGCCATTTTTTGATCTCCTGTATGCGAAAGTTAGAAAAGAGTATACCTAATTTATATAGCCCTTGCACTGCTGTTCCATCGATTTCCTTTTCGTTGGTAACGGCCAAGTATGACGTAAGTACTGCGTCAAGTACATGCTCAGTCAAAAAGAGTTTTATCAGAACTATTAACAAGTTCATATAAGCGCGCAATTTGCTTTTGTGTGACTCTTGGTGTTGAAAGAGGTGGTAAATGTGCTAAATCAAAAAAATCAATCGCAGAAATTTCTAGATTTTCCTTGGCCACACCAGAGATAATTTCACAATGAAAAAAGCATTTATAGGTATGAGGCCATTGTAATGGATGATCATGCTTCTGTTTGTCCCATAGAGCGAGCAGCCTAATTACAGAAACATCAAATCCACTTTCTTCCTTAGTTTCCCTAATTACGGATTCGGCGGCCGACTCGTTTGTTTCTGCCCAACCACCAGGTAGAGTCCACAATTCATCGGCACGCTCCTTAACCAATAAGAGCTTGTTATCCTTTAAAATAAACGCTCGAACATCAACTTTAGGTGTGGCATATCCTGCTTCTAATGAAAAAATCTGTTTTATCTCAGCAAGTGGCGTGTCTGAATAATTCGCCATAAATTCAGAGGCAATTTCGCGAAGTCTTAAATAACGTTCTTTATCAAACTCATTATTTGAATAGGTCAGTCCATTTTGTGCGATTGCTTGAATTTCAGCAAGATATTTTAACCAACTTAAATCTTTCTTAGACATAATTTATTATCCCTTTGGTGTATTTTATTGCATATTCTCTTGACTCTCACGTTACGTGATAGTTTAAAATCAATGTACAGGAGAGGGTTGAATGAAATATTACCAAATTAAAGAGATTAGCCAAATGACTTCATTAACAATTAGGTCATTACAATATTATGATGAAATTGGCTTATTAAAACCTACGAAGCGTTCAGACAGTGGCTATCGACTTTATTGTGAAAGGGATTTAATTCGATTGCAGCAGATCACCACGCTAAAATTTTTGGGATTTTCTTTGTCGACTATAAAGAAGATTATAGAAAGTCCAGGTTTTGATGTAGCGGCTTCCGTTGGCATACAAGCACGCGAATTGACTGAAAAAGCAGCGCGAATTAATGAGGCGGCATCTCTTCTTACGTATATTTCCAGTCAACTGGAAATGAATCAATCTGTGAATTGGAAAAGTACTGCAAAAATAATAGAAATATTGGAGCTCAATACAATGAATGATCAAGTTTTGCAAAAATATCAAGCTGAAGCGGAGCAGTCGGAATTAGGTAAGAAATCTGCTTACGATGATACGTATAATCCCAATCGATTATATCCTATCCCCAGGGCGGGGAAGCGACAAGAAATTGGTGTGGACCCATCAAAATTGCCTTTTTATGGCTTTGATTGTTGGAATCATTATGAAGTTTCTTGGCTTAATGCGAAAGGCAAACCCATGGTTGCGATTGCTGAGTTGTTTTATGAGTGTAACTCACCTAATTTAATTGAATCAAAATCGTTAAAACTTTATTTTAATTCATTTAACAATACGCGAATTCACAGTGTGAGTGAGTTAGAAAATACAATTAAAAGAGATTTACAAGAGCGTGTTGGTGCAGAAGTTTGGGTTAACATACATCTTTTAGACTCTACCAATCAGTTTGCAATACAACCGTCATTTGCGGGAGATTTGCTTGACGACCTTGATATAGAATGCTCAATTTATCATGTAGAACCTTCATTTCTTTTTGTAAGCGAGGAGCTTGTAGAAGAATCATTATATTCAAATCTGTTGAAATCTAATTGTCTGGTGACAAATCAGCCTGATTGGGGAAGCGTGCAAATTGCTTACAAAGGTAAAAAAATTAATCGGGAAGGTTTATTAAAATATCTTGTTTCATTTCGTAATCATAATGAATTTCACGAGCAATGTATTGAACGAATTTTTGTCGATATTATGAATTATTGCCAACCAGAACAACTAACCGTATATGGCCGGTATACACGCCGAGGTGGATTAGATATCAATCCATACCGTTCTACGGAGAAGAGCTCATTTGTTGGTAAAAATTTGCGCTTGGTTCGTCAGTAACTTACTGGGTATTGCCGATAATATCAGTCGAGTAGCCGGGTTTTTTGCAAGAAAAACCCCGGGTTACACTTCGTTTCAACCAGGCTACGAGTAGTATGTAGACTAATCAACCAATTGATGTTGCTCCATACTCCACGCCGGACGGCAAGAAATAAACAGTTGCATATCGCCTTCCCAATAGTATTTTTCACCTGCTTCAATCAATACTGCATCGCCAGCGGATAATTTATGTTCCATATGATTGACGACGACCTTGCCTTCGCCTTGGAACACATAAACTAATTCATTGCATTGTAAATTCACTACTCGTCGCGTTTCAGGATATCGGCCTGATATTTTTGCAATAGCACAATCCATCATTGGATCATTCAGATGATGCTCACTGACTTTACAGGATGGAGCATTACTGTGTTCGGTCGTTTGATGTTTCAAAGAAATTTTCATTTACTGCCTCCTTGATTAACGGTTATCCATGATGAATAATTTTTTCCGCACTGCCTGCAAGATAACGTTCCCTATCAACACGCAAATAAATTACTCGTTCATCTTCTGCAAATGCAACTTCAATCACCCCTTTAATATTCAATAATTTGTTGATGATCGGCTCATTTTTTTCGGCCCAAGGGGCAGGTAAAACAAGTGTTGAAAAGGAGGCTTGCGATTTCATTGAAAATGAAACAAGCAACCATATAATACCAATGATTGCATTAGTAACAAAAATACCCTGGCTGCTATTCCATTGATACAATACACCTGCGAGTGCCCCACCAATAAAAAGGCCTAAAAATTGGCTGGTTGAATAAATCCCCATAGCCGTCCCCTTACTGTGAGGATTTGCCTGTTTAGATACTAGAGAGGGTAATGCCGCCTCTAGAATATTAAACGCAACAAAATAAATTAACATGAGAACACACAGACTCACCCAATGTTGTGAGGTATAAGCTAATAATAATTGTGCCATTGCCATGATAAGCACTGATGAAAGAAATACGCCTTTCATGCGCTTTTTCTTTTCGGCAAGAATAATGAATGGGATCATGAGAATAAATGAAATGATCATCAGTGGTAGATAAAAATGCCACTGTTGCGATAAATGTCCTTGTTCCACTTGTTTTTTTAGGATGAAAGGAATAGCAAAAAATGTTGCGGTGAGAATAAAATGCTGGCAGAAAATACCGATATTAAGAAGTTGTAGTTGGACGTTAGAAATAACATTCTTCAATAAAGCAGGATTTGTTTCACTATCAATGTGAAAACGTTCATTTACAGGCTTGGGAATTACCAAATAAAGCAAGATAATCCCAGCTATTGCTAATAGAGTCGTTAGGTAAAAAATACCAGATAGGCCAAAATGATGGGTAAGGGCTGGACTAACAACCATCGCAAGACTAAAAGATGTCCCTATAGTCATGCCAATGACCGCCATCGATTTAGTACGTTGATCCTCAGGGGTTAAATCTGCAAGCAAGGCGATTAAAACACTACCAATTGCGCCAGTGCCTTGCAAGGATCTTGCAAGTATCATCCCATAAATAGAGTTGGTTAGAGCACCAAGTAAACTACCCAAAGCAAAAAGGAGTAACCCTATGGCTATCATGGGTTTTCTTCCTACCTTATCAGAAAGCATACCAAAAGGCATTTGCAGGAGGCCTTGAGCAAGACCATAAATTCCTAGAGCAAGCCCTACTAGTGCAGGTGTTGCGTTTTGTAAATTTTCTGCATAAATACTAAATACGGGTATGAGCAAAAACAAACCTAACATGCGGAAAGAAAAAATCGCGGCTATAGGAAAGACAGTTTTAGACCAAGAATGCTTCATTCATTAATATATGTTTATCTTTATTGTGTGCCGATAGTACAAAGTTAGCCATCTAGAAACAAGATATTTAAAAATTTAATGCATGAAACATTGCTTTATTGCTCAATAAAAATGAAAATGTAGTTTTTTGTAATTGTTGGTCAATAAATGTCAACTTATGCTTCTGAGTTTAGAAGTACTAGTAGGCTATTATGCTCCATGTGTCGCATGAGTTGTCACTATCGTATTGTATCAACAGTTTTTAATAAATGAAGTTAATGAGGAATATTTCATGAGTTTGGTTTTCGCAGGTAAAGTTGGATTAATTACTGGCGGTGCTCGAGGTATCGGTAAGGCGACTGCATTAAAGTTAGCTCAGTCAGGAAGTGATATTGCCATCGTTTATTACAACAGTTCTGATGAAGCTCAAACTTTGGTTGAAGAAATCCATGCTATGGGGCGCAAAGCGATTGCGTTACAAGCTAATGTAGCCGACCATCAGTCGGTAAAAGAAATGTTTGTGCAATTTCGTGAGCATTTTAACCGACTTGATTTCTTAATTAGTAATGCTGCAAGCGGTGTTTTAAAATCAGCACTTAAGATGTCAACAAAACATTGGCGCTGGTGCTTAGAAACAAATGCTTTGGCATTAAATCATTTGGCTACAGAGGCGCGCTCATCGATGCCTAAAGGGAGCCGAATTGTTGCCTTATCAAGCCTTGGTGCATCTCGAGCGATTCCTAACTATGCATTTATTGGCGCGTCTAAGGCTGCTCTTGAAGCTTTAGTCCGTTCTTTGAGTCTTGAGTTGGCTGTCGATGGAATTACTGTGAATACTGTTTCTGCTGGAGTAGTTGATACCGATGCATTGAAACATTTTCCTAACAGGGAACAGCTACTTGATGAATATCAGGCCCACTCTTTGGCTGATAGGCCATTGACAACTCAAGATGTGGCCAATGCTATTTATCTCTTGTGCTTGCCGGAAGCAGCCATGATTAATGGGCATACTTTATTTGTTGATGCAGGGTACAGTCAGGTGGGTTAATACCTTGTCATTCTTAATTTTATGCCTTTAAAAAAATATATGATATAATTTCGGGCTTTGTAAATTAGCTATCTCTGAGGAAAAAATATGAATGTAGCAGACGTTTATCCTAAAGTTAGGGAAATTGTTGCTGATGTGCTAGTGATTGATGTAGAAGAAGTATCTCTTAACAGTCGTTTGATAGCAGATCTAGGCGCAGAATCTATTGATTTTCTTGATTTGGTATTCCAATTAGAAAAAGAATTCAAAATTAAAATTCCCCGTGGTCAATTAGAAAAAAATGCACGAGGTGATTTGGCAGAAGATGAATTTGAGAAAGGTGGCGTTATTACCGAAAGAGGTTTGCAGGCATTGCAAAATTATTTGAGTGAAATTCCTGCAGAACAGTTCAAGCCGAATATGAAAGTCAATGAAATACCTATGCTATTTACCATTGAAACATTTTGCAAGTTAGTTGTTGCTGCGGTTAAAGAACAACAAACTGCTGGATCTGTGGCTTAATTTAGGTGTTATTTAAAATCAAGTTAATAGGGCTAAATAAATACTGATGAGATTTTTATTCGTTGATCGTATCGTGGAGTCATCTCCTGGTCAGGTGGTCCGGGGAATTAAACATATTACCCCGAATGATACATACCTCACAGTTGATGAACAGGGACGGCCCTGCTTCATCCCTTCGTTAATCGGTGAAACACTAGGCCAACTGGCTGCGTGGAATGTGATGGCGCTTCAAGAGTTTGCCTACAGACCTGTAGCCGGGATTGTTGCCTGTGCCGCCCTGCATCGTCCAGCATATGTAGGTGAGACTTTATTGCTTGAGTCATTTATTGAGCACTTAGATCATTCAGTAATGCAATACTATAGTGAAGCGAGAGTAGGTAATGAGCGTGTCTTCAGTCTTGAAGGCGCCTTAGGTCCATTGTTACCTATGGATGATTTTATTGATTTAGATGAAGTGAAACAGCAATTTTCCGAAATTAATCGTCCTGGTGATTGGCTTGCTGTGAGTCAGAAGAGTGCACCAATATTGAATGACGATTTGATTATGAGCTCGGAATTGCCGGTAGTGCCCATGACCTTCGACAGAATTTGCTCCAGTGAACCAGGAGTTAGTTTAACTGCTGAAAAAAGAATATCACGTGCAGCCCTTTATTTTGCGGATCATTTTCCCAAAAAACCGGTATTACCATTGACGGTATTATTGGAATGTAAATTAAATTTGGCGAAGGAATTTATTCGACGTGCAGGCTACCCAGTCGATTATAAAGTGAGCGAATTTCGCAAAATAAAAATGAAAGAGTTTGTCTATCCAGGCGACATTCTTGAGTGTTCTGTAACCGTCAAAAAGCAAACGGAAGACGAGTTGATCCTAGCTTATCGTAGTGAGGTTGCAGGTAAACGTGTTTGTGTTGTGGATGTAGTGCTTATTCCCAGAGGTAAATAAAAGTGAAAAAAAGACGAGTTGCGATTACAGGTATGGGAGCCGTTTCTCCTTTAGGGCTTGACGTTCAGTCTATATGGTCCAATTTATTGGAAGGACGTTCAGGTATTGCTGAAATCAAGCAATTTGATGCCAGTGCGTTTCCAACTTATATTGCAGCTGAGGTGAAAAATTTTTCGCTTGCGCCTAAATTAACCACAAAACGCAGTCGTTTTTCTGTCAATTTTACGCGATATGCACTTGAAGCTGCCCAACAAGCTTTTGATGATGCAGGCATCGTGCCTACGGAGCAAACTGCGACTCAGTGGGGCGTTGTTACCGGAAGCGGTATGATGACCTCTGAGTTTGACTATCTATCTCGATTTCAACAAACGTGTGCTCAAAATGGTGAAGCAGATTGGGAACGTTTGCAGGCTAGTACACAAGAATTTTATAAATTATCTGATTTTGGTAAAACAACTACAAACTCTGGTCTGTCTTTATTGATTCAACAATTTAACATTAGAGGATATGCATCCTCCGTCCACACCGCTTGTGCATCAGGTGGACAGGCTTTAGGACTCGCGATGCAAGTAATTCGTCGCGGAGAGGCGGATTTTATGCTGGCTGGAGGCTTTGATTCAATGATTAATCCGTTGGGATTATCCAGCTTTTGCTTATTAGGCGCCTTATCTACTTATAACAGTACCCCCGAAACAGCGAGCAGACCTTTTGATGCAACACGGAATGGTTTTGTTTTAGGTGAAGGTGCTGCTTTTTTAATCCTAGAAGAATGGGATAAGGCCAAAGCTCGAGGTGCGCGTATTTATGCAGAATTAGCTGGTGAAGGTAATTCATTAAGTTCTTATCGAATTACTGATTCCCATCCAAATGGTGATGGTGCCATTCAGGCAATTGAACGAGCTCTCCAAGATGCAGGAGTCCAAGCTTCAGATGTGGATTATATTAATGCACATGGCACCTCAACTAAAATGAATGACTTAAGTGAAACGAATGCAATTAAAGCAGTTTTTGGCGAATCTGTCGCAAACTTGCCGGTCAGTGCGACTAAAAGTCAAACCGGACATTTGATTTCCGCGGCAGGAGCACTTGAGGCTGTATTATCAGTTAAATCCATAGAGCAGGCACAGATACCCAAGACAGCCAATTTAACTACTCCAGATCCAGAATGTGATTTAGATTATGTAGTTGATGGACCACGCGAGCGCTCTTTAGGAGTGGTGCTTTCCAATTCTTTTGGATTTGGCGGCTCCAATAGTTGCTTGTTATTTAAGCATCCTGAGTTTGAAGGAGCCGGGCTATGAGTCAAAGCAACAGAGTATTTATTACAGGGCGAAGCGCATTAACTGCATCAGGCGCTACTGCAGATGCAACGTGGGATGCGATTCTTTCTGGCCAGAGTGGAATTGGTGAAATAACGCAATGGGATGTATCGCAATGGCAGTATCGCTTGGGCGGCGAGTTAAAAGAATTTAGTCCAGCAAAAATGCTACCAGATCGCAAATTGATGAAAGTTATTTCACGACAAGACGTGATGGGAATTCATGCTGCAGTACAGGCAATTGAGCACAGCCAAATGATTGCCTATCGCGATACGCTTGACGACTCTAGTTTATTTAATGAGCAAACTGCTGTTTTTGTAGGATCACCAGGAAATAAATATTTTCAACAATATGATTTTTTGCCTTTGTTGGCCAAAACTCAAGGTGATATGCAGCAATTTGCGCAACACCTATTTGAAACAGTCCATCCGATGTGGTTGTTACGTATATTGCCAAATAATGTTCTTGCATACACTGGGATAACTTATGAGTTTAAAGGCCCAAATCATAATGTAACGAATCATGCTGTAGGTGGAACACAAGCATTATTGGAAGCATACCATGCGATTCGTAGTGGTCAGGCAGAGCGAGCGGTAGTTGTTGCCTATGATGCAGCTGTTGAACCGCAAGCGTTATTTTACTACGAGCAATTAGGGGTATTAAGTAATCAACATTTAAAACCTTTTGATGCAGCGCATAATGGCACAATTTTAGCTGATGGTGCCGCTGCTTTGGTGTTGGAAAGTGAAGCCAGCATGCGTGCGCGCTCAGCAACGTGCTATGGTGAGATTCTTGGTGGCTTATCAAGCACTGAAGCTGAAGGCTTATTTTCTCTGGATGCCAGCGGCCAACAACTTGCTGAGTTGATGCAACGTACTTTGGAATGTGTAGAAGTAAATCCTAATGATTTAGGTTTTATTGTGACTCATGGCAATGGTAATAGTAAATCGGACTATAGTGAGTCTCAGGCAATACAAAATGTTTTTCCTGAACAGGAAATCCCTGTCACTGCATTTAAATGGTCTGTAGGGCATTCTATATGTGCTTCCGGGTTGATTGACACAGTAATGACAACTTATGCACTTTCATCTAAGTGCGTACCTGGGATAGCGAATTTGCAAAATATAGCATCCGGTTGTAAAGGTTTATCCGTAAGTGCGGAGCATCAACCTTTAAAAAGAGGCCCTTATGCATTGACGATCAATCGAGGATTTGCCAGTATGAATGCGTGTTTAGTGATCAAAGCTTGTGACTGAATTAGAACGAAAAATTAATGAATTGCCAATAAGCATGTTTGGGCGATTCGTACATAAATTTTTGCCCTATAAGCGACAAGTTGTTATGGCAAATATTGATCGTGTTTTTGGTGAGCAACTGAATGGTGCACAAAAAAAACGACTTGCTATCTCATATTACTCACATTTACTTAAATCCTTTAAAGAAGCAATGCAACTGCGTTTTATGTCTGAAGAGAATTTACGCAATATGGTCGAGGTGCGAGGCCATGAAAACATGTTGTCGGTTGTGGCGCAACAAAAAGGAGTTTTAGTTTTAACAGGGCATTTTGGCAATTGGGAAGTGGCACCAATTGGTGGTGTTTTAAATTTTCAAGAATTTCAAGGGCAGTTTCATTTTATTCGTCGGACTTTGTCAATTAAATTTATTGAGCGCAGTTTATTCAAGCAGTACTACCAAGTTGGCTTGAATGTTATCCCTAAAAAAAACTCTTTGGATAAGGTTTGTGCTGCTCTGGAAAAAAATCACGCCGTTATTTTTGTTCTTGATCAACATGCCTCATTGGTTAACCGTGACGGGATTGCCGTAGAGTTTTTTGGGGTGAAAGCAGGAACTTACCGTAGCCTGGCAACGTTGTCTCGTTATACGGGAGTTCCTGTAATTCCAGCTGCAGGATATAGATTGCCAAATGGAAAGCATGTTTTAGAGTTTTATGAGCCTATTCCATGGAAAGACTATGAAAATGCTCAAGAGTCTCTTTATTATAATACGCTTGCTTATAACCAAGCATTAGAGCGTATTATTTTAGCCCATCCAGAACAATGGAATTGGATGCATAAGCGCTGGAAACTCAAGTTGTAATCGTTCCTTTGCTGTTTATTATCTTTTGAAAAGATGCATTATGTTCCACTTCAAAGGGTTCTTCCTCCTCCTCTTGTGTGGGCTGTTTCATTTTGGTAAAAAAACCCTCAGCCCAACTCAACGCGCTTTGTGCATATACAGTTGCTTCGCATGTAT
This sequence comes from Legionella sp. 39-23, assembly GCF_001897665.1. Taxonomy (NCBI): domain Bacteria; kingdom Pseudomonadati; phylum Pseudomonadota; class Gammaproteobacteria; order Legionellales; family Legionellaceae; genus Legionella; species Legionella sp. 39-23. Next base: position 43,092 of record NZ_MKTO01000045.1, read on the forward strand.
ATTTGGAGAGCATTTTGCCTGCGCTTGCTACAAAATCACTTGTTTCTGAGCTGTTTGAAGGCTCTTTACTGGGAGTGACTATAAGTTCTGGCATGAGATTATCCAGCTCGTCAGAAACATATTGCAATTGATCGGAATCTTCCCCAACCTGTACCAGCAATGAATCAATCTCACCACGAGATTTTTCTTTTAACATCAGCTCTAAAAGACGGAATTGATTCACAATGAATGGGTTTTGGTTGTCTTTTAACCAATGGTAAATTTGTTCATTTTCTTCTCTATGCTTGATTGCATAATGATATAACCGGTGAAGTTTTTGTCGTGTAATGAACTCATCTTTAGGAATTGTCTGTAACGAGAATTTGTCGAATGCTTTAATAATCTCCTCAAGTTTTTCATGCGTTAGGGGAAGGGTCATTTTATTTAACAAATCCAGCAGATCGTGTTCTGATTCTTGAACTGGCCCGGAACTTTTTGTCTGTTTTGAAGATGATGGTTCATCGTTTTCTACCAGGGCTAATGATTCAGGGGCAATGTACTCGGGCGCGTTAGGTTTAAAAAAGCCGGTCCATCCATAAATCCAACAACGTTTAATCCATTTAATGAAAACAGAAAAAAATCCTTGTTCATTGGCAAAATTTAATTCAAGTTGTGCTTCCTTAAGCGCTTTATGCGCCACTTGAATGATTTCTTGATTTTTTTCAGGATGAAGGTTTTTTAGTGCGAAGGTACACAAATTGATAACGCGTTGATAATTTTCTTTTCCTCCTCGGAGGCCAAAATGGCGAATAACTCTCTTTGCATCAAATACAAACAATTGATAACTAATCTGCTCATCAAAAAAAGCAGGATGAGCTAATAATGCGGAAAAAATCGCTTCTTTTACTGTGCCGTCTACTTCTGAACGTTTTAACATGAATCCAAGGTGGTGTATTGCTTTGTTGCGAATGAGGATATTTACGGAACGCTCATAATAGCCCATGTAGTCATCAAGCAATGTAAGGATTGGTGCCGGACTGCCTCTATAATGTATTAAAAAATACTCAAAACAATTAATTGTTTTATCATGTTTAATCAACTCATCTATAAAAGAGCTTTCATTAGAATTCACTGATTGTCTTTGTTCTTTTAGCGTTCCAGGAAGAGGGAGATTTAAATGAATATCTTGTAGCATTCTTTGAATAGTGAGCCGCTTATTTTGATAAAATAATGATGTATCTCCTTTTAATGCATTATTTCTTAAATAGCGATTGGTTAAGTAAGCCGTTCTCGCGGCCAACTCCTTAAATGCGAGTTTATCATTCAAGAAAAAAAGGAGTTCTATTGATGCTAATGAAAAGGAATGATTTTTATCCAATAATTTTTTAGTTAATTGATTAATATAAGATGCATAGGCCTTATTATAATGACCATTTAGATAAAGACGTATTGCCAACAGCAAATGAGATTCTTTGCCCGCATGCTCGAGAAATTTATTCGGAATGTTATGAAATAGTCCTAAGTTCTCAATGATACTAACAACAGCAGCTTCTTTTCGAGTTGGCTCCATTTTCCCTAATACATCAATCACATTGGGTGTTGCAATGTCCATAAAATGAGCCAAGATATAATGAGCATTGGGCATTGACGCAAAATGATTCATCCAATAAGCAATCACATTGTGTCGGTCATAGAGAGGGCATCGCTCAATCAGGGCCGCTACTTGAGCTTTAGTTAGTTGATGAAAATGAGGAACTGAGCAAAGAATACTTACTGCTGCCTCAGGTTCTAATTTACCTATTAATGGATTTGAGAGGACTTTTAAGTCTAATTGGTACACTAGGGCGTTAAGACGCGAAGGGATATGATGATCTTGCTGGGTTAACCTATTTAATAATGATTCACCTTTTAAGCACGACAAGTATTCTTTTTTACTTAATAAGTAAATTATTAAGAGCGATTTTACTTGTAGGTTTTTAACGATTTGAATGGCGTCAAGAATATTGGGGATTGTTAATTTCCCTTCTTCAAGAGTGACTAAGAATTGCGTCTGACTTACTATATCCTTATTGATTTCCGTTAAATACTCTTGGTTTCCCATAGCCGCTTTGAATAACTCAAAACTTTGTATTTTGCTTCCTGTCATAGCACTCTCTCCTTTTAGCCAAGCACCAATTCCCTAATGGACTTCTTTCGAAACACGACTGTAGCGGCGAACTCTTCATTAAAACGGTACCTAGTCCTCATGTACTTGGGGGTATATTTTAGTCTAGGCTCCATTTTTTTCGCACTTAGCCACAGTGAATTTCGAAAAAAGTCTAGTGTAAATTTGGAGCGGTGCGAGTGTGAGGCGTTCTTTCAGGATAACTCTTTGTAAAGAAAATTCAATACTTGTGTTAATTTTGCATAGGGATAGGGGTTGAACCGTGCTTAAAACAAGATGCCCTCATAAACAAAAACAGCGGGGCCAGTCAGGATAAGCGATTCATTAAATGCTGGCCAATCAATAAATAAATCACCACCAGGTAATGTCACTTTTATTTGTTTGTCCAATTGATGATATAAACGTCCAATAGCAGCTGCTGCAACAGCACCACTTCCACATGCTTGAGTTTCTCCGCAGCCACGTTCATAGACTCGTAATTTGATATGGTTTGGAGTCACAATTTGCATGAAGCCAACATTTACTTGCGCGGGAAAACGTGGATGTACACTGATTTCGCTTCCTAAAGTATGAACCGGTGCTTTATCTATATCTTCTACCACTAATACTGCATGTGGATTGCCCACGCTTAATGCATTGAAGTGAACCGTTTTGTTTTGTTGAAGTTCTAAGGAGTATTCAACAGATTGCTGCTCTGCTATGAATGGGATATCAGATGGGGATAATCGGGGAATTCCCATATCGACACTAACACTAGAGTCTGCGTTGATGTGTAAACTCATTTGTGTCGTGTGAGTGGCCACGGTTAAGTGATTTTTATCAGTTAATCCATAGTATTTTGCAAATAAGGCAAGACAGCGTGCTCCATTACCACATTGGCCTACTTCCTGGCCATCGGCATTAAAAATCCGATAATTAAAGTCAATACCATCCTGCACACTTGATTCAATCAACAAGCATTGGTCGAAGCCAATGCCGGTATTGCGTTGAGCCATAGTCATTATTTGTTGCGGACTTAGAGTAATCTGTTGATTCACTCCATCAATCACCATGAAATCATTACCCAAGCCATGCATTTTGGTAAATTTAATGTTCATAATTGCCCTGTCTAACTTGCGGTGTTTTTTGTTGATTCTGGCAAATAGAGTGGACCTTTTTGCCCACAACCTACTAAGAGTATGGCAATACAAACCATAAATAAAAAGTAAATTTGTTTCATTAGAATAGTAGTTAAAAGTTTTAGAACGCTAACTATCCATTTATTTATGTAAAAATTCAAGTCATGGATATTGTTTTCTGCACGTAGCCTGGATTATGAACTATATCTAACCCGGGCTACAGTAATGAATCACATGATTAGGGCATCATTAAATGCTAAATGTTCATTCTCAGCAGACTCGCTATTCGCATCATCGCTTAGGGCAAAATCTGGCCTATGTTCGTTCAAGGACTCCACAGCATTTTGTCCGGCGGATTGCCAAAAGAAACATGATTTTACAGAGCTAAGGCCTACATGAGTATAAATTGCAAGTACAACTATTCCGGGAAAGATAAAACTCAAAAGAATTCCTGCGGCAATTACCGTATTTCTGGTATAGCGTATCCAATCGGGATCATTATGCGTTACGAATTTATCTTCGTACTTATCCAGCTTGGTATAAAATGAGCGTAAACGGTCTTTAGGGTGTGGTTTTTGCTTTTTATCTTGCAAAATATCGTACAATTTAGTCGCTTTTAAGATTTTGGCTTTGACCTTATCATCCCTTTGTTTTATCTCATCATCTTGTTCTTCTTCTGGCGCTCTATTGGACAATTTTGCTCTGAGTGAAGCCAAATATTCTTCGGTTAATGGAATGAGTTTTTTATTAATAAGCAGTAAGTACTCTGCTTCTTTGTTATCATTCATTGCAGCATGGTATTCAGTTTTTTTTGCTCTTTCTGTTTCTAATGCGGCAAGCGTTTGTTTTTTTTGCTGCTCTTTCTCGGCTATTTGTTGTTCCATTTGGTGGATGCGTGTACCTAATTGCGCCTTTTCTTGTTCTAAGGCGTTTTTTGCTTGTTTGAGTCTATCAACGACACCATATTGATTAATGGCGTGACGTTCAACTAACTCTTGAAAAGTTCCTTTTTCTGCGGGCGAAGGTAATGCATTCGGTCGGTCTCGATAAAATTTTTGTGCCGCGACATCGATTAAGGCGTCAGCTTTTTTTCGCAGAAAGAGTTCATGTTTGTTGAATACTGCTTCCTCACTTACAAATTGTCGACCTAGTGCTGCCGTATCATTAGTAAAGATTTCGATTTGCCGATACAGTTTTTCAAATTCCTCAAAAGAGCTGTCATAATGTTCTGCAAATCGTTGTGTCAGTTGGTAAACCAGGCTGTCTGCACTTTCGCTTTGAGGTAGTTTTTCTTTTAGTTGTTGGCAAATGTATTGTATTTTTATTCTTATTGGGTAATTCGCTAACTGAGCAAAATCAGGACTTTCAAAGATCCTGACAATATCGGGGTTTATTTCTGAACCGGTATAACTTTCATCTTTATTGATCTGTGCTAATAGGCTGCTAAAAAAGAACTGTAAGTTTGTATCAGTTGGTGTTTGTAGGCGCTCAAACTCTTCTTCTAGATTGGTACGCTGTTGCGCAACGGTTTGAATTATGCCTTTTAGACTCAAAGCAATAAGTGATGCCACAAACTCTTTGATGGTTTGATTATCAATTTTTGATAACTCTTCAAACTCAGCAAAGATGCCAATGATTGCAGCAAAAAGTTCTTCTTTTTCTTTTTGCTTGCCCTCAGTACTCCAGTCATCGGTAAGATATTGTTGGCTTACTCTTTGAATTAAGGTACCAAATGAACTCAAAACATCTTTACGCGCATTTTCACTATCAAGTATTGCTGCGGGGGCAATTGAATGTTCTACAAGAGATGATGACAAATTGGTAATTGCTTTTATGTTTTTAGATAATACGGTTTGTGCTGATTGAATGAGTTCTACCATCGTTTGCTCTTTATAGGCATCGACTTGGAGGATTTTGAAGAAATACTCCTTCATTAATAAACTGTGTTCCTCATTCACATATCCCATGTTTTTAGGGAAGGCCTCAGTTAAAAGGGCATATTTATGGTCAGTACGGAGCATTTTTCTTTGTGGTGCTACACCCATAAATGTGTAGTGCGTCGCATTGAATGCTTCGTATGCGGCTCTATTGGCATAAATTTTGTCATAGAGTTTACGAAATATCGTTGGGAAATCAAGTTTTGCTACATCAAAGCCATCGCCTCCCATTTCCTCTAGGAAGGAGATGTATTTTCTACCTAAAGCGGTGTGCTCATGAAAAATTTCTCGAGCATCTTTAAAGGCGACTCCATGTGATGACAAAAATTTAAGTAATTTGAAAATCATTAATTTTTGCACATGCGTCGCTTTTGTTTTCTCAGGAGAAACGGCAAAATTTTGTTGCGATGCATTAGTTCCGGCTGAACCTGTGCCATGATGTCCAGGCAGGGTGCTGCGTACTATTATTTGCTCTGGAGTTGACGCTTCGGTATAGATTGGTGTAAAGCCCCAGTCAGAGCGTTCATTTTCGTAATAGGTGAATTCAGCATGTTTAACAATAGGAGGAAGCGTATAAAATCTTTGGTCGTACCAGGTTATAGGCCAGCAGTCGCCAGGAACTGGATCAATAATAAAAAGATTCATTGACGCCTTGGCAATATTAATTTTTAGAGCATTAAACCATAACTGTTTGTCTGTTGCTGATTGCGGTAGTTGGGTTAACAGCGATTTAATAATGTCAGGGGTATTATTATAGGGCAGGCCTTTTTTCCTGTTTGCTTGTTGTTGCGTTAGCTCTTTGATTAATTGTTCGAAATTTTCGCAAGAGTTAATGGTGTCTTTTATCGCATTAAGTTCATGGGCTATCAGAATTGATTCAACCCCACCTCTGCTGTGTGCAATATCATTCAGTTCTGTTTGCCCACGAACAATGGCATTTAAAGCAAGCCCAAGTCCAATGCCAATTTTTTCGCCAACATCGGTCCCTTCGGTCTTAGGCCCATTAACAACTGCGACATCTATTGATTGATAGGGAACAAGTTGTTTGTTATTAATCAAAGGTCTTTCTGTTTTAATCAATGTAGAAACAAGACTTAGAGTTTCTCCCTTAGGATAATACTCTTGTATTTTCTCCCCTGCTTGTAACGGTACTTTTTTCTTGTTTTTTAAAGTAGGCGTATAAAATGTGTCTGTCCCCAACATTGTCAGGGTAAATGATTTAGAATCTACTTTTTCAATTTCAATCATGCTTTTGCCGCTAATTAAGCCATAGTAGCGCACTATAATTCATGTTGGCTAATAATAAAATAGGTTTGGCGGTGCTTTTGTTTTATAATTGCTCAAATTGGTGTCGTTTTATTTTTTGATGTGTCGATTCTATAAAATATCGAGAACGTATAACTTGCACTGTGTTAATGCATTAGCGATAATTTCTCTTTTTTGTCTGTGGGGGATTTGTTTTGAATGTATTTATAAATGAGTCACAGGCTCCAGCCCAGGCGTGCGTTATTTGGATGCATGGACTAGGTGCTGATGCTTCCGATATGATGGGCTTAGCCGATCAGCTAACAGTTTCTGATGTTGCGTTACGCCACGTGTTTATTAATGCCCCCCAGCGTCCAGTGACCCTGAATGGTGGGATGGTTATGCCTGCTTGGTATGATATTGTAGGTATGAAACTAATTGATAGGGAAGATAAAGAAGGTATTGAGCAATCTGAATTAGTGATTCGTAAAGTCATGGATGAACAGCTAAACGATGGGTTTGCCTACAATCAGATTTTTTTAGCAGGATTTTCGCAAGGCGGAGCTATGGCATTGCACACTGCTCTGCATACAACCGCTCGCTTGGCAGGAGTGGTTGCTTTATCTGCTTATTTACCCTTAGCAGCACATACCAGAGCAAAGCTGGATAAAAGTACACCTTTTTTCATGGGGGCAGGGCAATTTGACCCCTTAGTATTACCTCAATGGACTGAATCAAGTAAGGATTGGCTATTGAATAAAGGATATGACCTCATTTCGTATTATAAGTATCCTATGGAGCATTCAATTTGTTTTGAGGAAATTAAAGATCTGAGTCTTTGGTTAAAGAATAAAATTCGGGGAGAGGCATAATGCCCATAGTGAAAAAGTCACGTACTGTTAATTATAGCTGCGAGCAAATGTTTTCGTTGGTGAATGAAGTAGAGCGTTATGCAGAGTTTCTACCTTATTGCTCAGAAAGCTTAGTACACCATCGCGATGAAGATGAGGTACAGGCAACTTTAGTTATTGGTGCGGCGGGTATGAGCAAGTCATTTACTACACGCAACAGACTTCAAAGTAATAAAATGATAGAGATTCGCCTTGTTGATGGCCCTTTCAGCCACTTAGAAGGGTTCTGGCGCTTTGATGAAGTCGATGATGGATGCAAAGTTTCTTTTGACCTGGAATTTGAATTTGCAGGGCGTATGTTTTCTATGTTGCTTGGTCCTGTATTTGAACAAGTAACGGATAAGATGGTTGATTCATTTTGCGATAGAGCCAAGGCCATTTATGGTTAAAGTTGAGTTAGTTTACGTGACTGCAGAAAAGGCTGTCGTTCATATGACTCTAGATCTTCAACACGGAGCAACCGTTCTTGATGCACTCCATGCCTCCAAAATCTATGATACTCATCCAGAAACGCGAGATATGTGCGTGGGTATTTATGCAAAGCAAGTTTCTTGGGAACAGGTTTTACAGGATGGTGACCGGGTAGAACTATACAGGCCATTGGTTTTGGATCCTAAAGAGAAACGACGTCAAAAAGCAAATGTTCGTCGGGCACGTAGCTGAGCTTTGTGCCTGGGTTAGCGCAGCATAATCCGGGGTCTATGAAACTGCTGTCATTGTAGAGGTTAGCTAATTCGCTGACAAAAAGGACAGACGTAGGCTGGGCTGTTGTATAGCCGGGGACATCCCTGACACTGTTCGGGGACATCCTTGACACATGAGTT